>MAXP01000196.1:14196-14426 GCA_001751085.1 Desulfobacterales bacterium C00003060
TACCTGCTTTGCGTCTTCATTGTTATGGGCTTGGCTGTGACCAGCCATTCTTATATCCTGCCGGCCAAACAGATACTGGGCTTTATGATTGAACAGCTTGGCTCCGCTCGCACCTTTGTGGTAGTGCAAAACTCAGTCATTTATGATCCCGCCATTGAAGGGGGAATGCGGGAATTGGATGAAACCCTCTACTACTGGTATCCGGACCGGTTCAGGCGTGAAGTGAACAC
>MAXP01000196.1:14435-19662 GCA_001751085.1 Desulfobacterales bacterium C00003060
GGGAAGATTGTTGCGGAAACACAAAGCCTGTTCGACCACTTCAAAGATCCCTTGTTGTATCGGGAGAAAGAGCTTTTACTCCATAGCCTTGGTGAGCAGGACATCAATCTTGATGTAGTAAGTCTTGGAAGGTACAAGGACAAATTCGCCTATGTTATCGGGGCCAAATACCCTGATGAATCCGTGCCCCAGATTTGGATTGAAAAGAACACCTTCAGGCCGATAAGATACGTTTTGAAGGGGGGCGGCTTCGATGGTGCACCTTTGGAAGAAATCGAGTATTCGGACTACAAGGCTTTGGACAAGAAAAAATGGTGGTATCCGACACGGATAGTTTTTTATCAGAATGGCCGTCCGGATAGAGTGTATGTATTGAAGAGTTATACAGTCAATCCAAATCTGTCCGAGCAGTTGTTCGACATTGCCTATCTCAAAACAGTGTACAAGCCGATTGCCTCCACTCAGCAATCACCTTCACCCACATCGGAAGTGGATGATGTCAAAAAAGCCATCAGGGATTTCACAAAGATATTTGAATAATGGAAAAAATCGTGATTGAAGGAGGGCACCGCCTGGAAGGTACGGTAACCGTCAGCGGAGCAAAGAACGCAGCGCTTCCCATATTGATCTCTGCCCTCCTAACCGATGGCTGGAACACCTTTCATAATGTGCCTGACCTTAGAGATACCAGAACGATCAAGAGGTTACTTGGTGACCTTGGGGCCAAGGTCGAATCCAGTGGAAGTGTAGTAAAGATAAATGCCGGTGGGCTGAATAATTATGAGGCCCCATATGACCTGGTTCGCACCATGCGTGCCTCGGTCCTCGTTCTGGGACCATTGCTGGCCCGCCTTGGACGAGCTCGTGTTTCCTTACCAGGGGGGTGTGCTATCGGTGCCCGTCCCATTAACCTTCATCTCAGGGGTCTGGAGGAACTTGGGGTATTCATCTCTCTGGAGCATGGCTATATCGAGGCGCATGCCAGCTCATTAAAGGGGGCTGACATATATTTTGACATTGTCACCGTAACCGGAACGGAAAACCTTATGATGGCGGCTGTGCTGGCCAAAGGGGTCACCACCTTGAGGAATGCGGCTCGTGAGCCCGAGGTCGTAGCCTTGGCAGATGCCCTGAACCGGATGGGTGCCCGGATCACCGGTGTTGGTACCCCGGTGATTACAATATCAGGTGTTGAGGCACTGAAGCCGATTTCTTATCATGTTATACCAGACAGGATTGAGGCCGGCACTTTCATGGTTGCCGCTGCTGTGACCAGTGGCAATATCAAGATCGTAGGCTGTGAACCCAACCATAACCGGGCCTTAATCCACAAATTGCAGCAGGCAGGCATAACGGTTGAGCAAGAATCAGACGGCCTTCGTGTAGTCGGCACGGAGGCTATTTGCGGCGTGGATGTCAAAACCCTCCCCTATCCCGGGTTTCCTACTGACATGCAGGCCCAGCTAATGGTGCTCATGTGTGTGGCAAACGGTTTGAGCGTTATCTCTGAGACTATCTTTGAGAATCGGTTCATTCATGTAAGTGAGCTTCAGCGTATGGGCGCAGACATCACGGTGTCCGGCAGTGCGGCTGTGGTCAGGGGGGGCAGGCGCTTGACAGGAGCACCGGTTATGGCCACAGACCTGAGGGCAAGCGCTTCGCTCATCATAGCAGGACTGGCTGCAGAGGGTACCACCGAGGTCTCCAGGGTTTATCATATAGACCGGGGATATGAGTGCATTGAGAAAAAGCTCGCTCTACTCGGTGGGCATTTGTGGCGTACTCAGGCCTGACCGGTCAAACCGACATGCACGCCTGTGAATCGTCACAGGTGTATGATAGGCCCCTGATTCCCCTGTTCCTGGCCTTCATGACAGGAATAGGAGTGGCTTTTTTGCTGCGCGACTTTTCCGGCCCGTTTCTTGCTGCTACAGTCTTCCTGTTTTCTCTCCTTATTGTTTGGAAGTGGCAAAAGGTCCGCTTTCTTTCCCTTTTCCTTCCCCTTTTACTTTTCTTTGTCCTTGGTTACTGGAGCCTTCAAAGTTGGACCTTGCCACGACTTCCCGAAAACCATGTATCCCGTTTTGTCGATTACAGACCGTGGCACATTATTGGCACATTGGACAGCCAGCCGGAACTTTTCCATGAACAAACACGTTTCATCCTGAGAGCGGAATCCCTGCAACGGAGAGGCTTCTTTTGCAAGGTAAGCGGTGCCGTGCGCGTGACAATACGAGAGCGTGTTCCCTGGCTGCGGTTAGGTGATCGTGTGGTGTGTTTCGCAAAGCTTAAAGAGATCCGCAACTTCAATAACCAGGGCGGTTTTGACTACCGGAGGTTTCTGGCCTTTCGAGGAATATGGGCGCTTGCTACTGTTTCCAGGGAAAGTTTAGTCGTTAAGCTGCATCCTGCGAAGACCTGTGTTTTTCGGCAGGCAATAGATCGCTCAAGGCAGGCGGTATCCAGCCTGATTGACAGGGCTGCCTCTGAAGACCCCGAAGATGTAAGGGGAATCCTAAAGGCACTCCTTATCGGGAATCGAAGCGAGGTACCTCAGAAGATTAGAGATGTTTTCAACCGGATCGGAACCGCCCACCTCTTGGCCATCTCAGGGCTTCACATAGGTATGGTGGCAACCCTTGCCTTTTTGGGCTTTCGTTTTGTCCTGGCACGATCCCAAAGGGTTCTGTTGGCTGCATGGCCCGCAAAAGGTGCTGCCCTGCTAAGTCTTTTTCCAGTCCTTTTTTATGGCTTTCTGGCCGGCATGTCCCCTGCCACCCAGCGATCTGTCATCATGGTGATGGTCTTTTTAATGGCCCTGGTATTCGAAAAGGAACAAGATTCCATCAACACCCTAACATTGGCAGCCTTAGTGATCCTGATCATAAGTCCCACAGCTTTGTTTGAGATCTCTTTTCAGCTTTCATTTACTGCTGTATTTGCCATCCTCTATATGCTGAAGCATTTTCCGTTTGTTAATAGACTTAGGGGCGGCCCGTACAGGGTTTACAAGCGGATGGGCCTTTTCTTGTTTGTGTCGGCATCTGCGATCTTGGGTACTCTTCCTGTAACGCTCTACTATTTCAATCAAGTATCACTCATCGGTATCTTGACAAATTGCTTTATGGTGCCTTTAATCGGGTTTCTGGTCGTGCCGGCCGGGCTATTGGCTGTCTTGTTTTTGCCGGCTGCTGCAACCGTGTCCCTGTTGATCATGAAAGGGGCAGCGGCAATCCTGGAAGTGTGTCTGGGCCTTGCCATCTTGTTCTCAAAGTGGCCATACGCTTCCATCAGGACTGTCACCCCAACCATGATAGAGGTCGGACTATACTACGCGCTTGCGTGGGCCCTGCTTAACTGGAGGCGAACCCGTCGTGCAAGGCCCCTGCTGATTGGCCTTGCATTAGTTGTTTTGGCAGATGTCGGCTATTGGGCGGGCAAGCGGTATGGACGCAGGGAGTTGAGGATGACTGTGATTGATGTGGGTCAGGGGAGCTCAACTCTAATGGAACTTCCCGGCGGTCCCTGTATACTGACGGATGGCGGAGGGTTTTGCGGCAGTCGTTTTGATATGGGGGCTCGGGTAGTGGGGCCCTTTTTGTGGAAAAGAAAGATCGCGACCGTTGAAATCCTTGTCCTTTCTCACCCGGATTCGGACCATTTGAACGGGCTGCTGTTTATTGCACGGCACTTCAATGTCCAGGAGGTATGGATGAACCGGGAGCATACGGACACTGAGTCCTACCGGGATTTTCTGGAAATCATCTCAGAAAAGGATATCAGCATAGTGGGCCCAAGGGATCTTACGAGACCGCGAATGATCAATGGGGTTCGATTTCAGACACTCTATCCCCCGGTAGATTTTTTGGAAAGGAAGGCTATGGAAGAGTGGCGCACCCGAAATAATAACTCCCTTGTGCTGAAGGCCTCATTTCGAAACATATCATTCCTCCTCCCCGGAGACATTGAGGCCGAGGCTGAAAAGGAACTTGTCTCCTTGGACTGCACAATCCTTAAGAGCAATGTGCTCTTGGTTCCTCACCACGGAAGCCGGACTTCAAGCACCCCTGAGTTTCTGAAATGCGTTGCCCCTGACATCGCTGTAATATCATCAGGATGGAAGAACATATTCGGGTTTCCCCATCAGAAGACGCTCAAACGTTACCAGGCTCGGGGATGTCACGTATTTCGTGTTGATCATCAGGGCGCTATTACCATAACCACGGACGGGACATACCTAACAGTGAAACCTTTTTTTTAGAGGTAGAAATTGTGGTGAAGAGTCGTTTATGGTTTGGTTGGATTCCAGGAAATTTGAACAGGATACGGACTGTCTATATTTCTTTCAGAAAGGCAGGGAAGAAGGATATCAAGCTTAGAGGAGAAATTTTGAGCAAAAGGGAGTTACAGGCACCCAGAAGGGCTTTTTTGGGGCAGGAATGGAAATATTCATCGAAAACCCGACTTGATATTATTATCCGATAATATTAAGTATATTAGTTTTTGTCGTTAGGGTGCATAAGAATGTAGTCTTATCATGGAAAGTCGCACATACTTTTTGACGGTTTTGTTTTTTCGTGCCTTGGCGGGGCCAGCGTAGCTCAGTTGGTAGAGCTGCTGATTTGTAATCAGTCGGTCGGGGGTTCGAGTCCCTCCGCTGGCTCCATTATCGATTTCGGAGTGATGTGTCAGGTGTGGAGTAGTTGGTTTACATTCCGCAATTAGAGTGGGAGGGGTTCCCGAGTGGCCAAAGGGAACAGACTGTAAATCTGTCGGCGACGCCTTCGGAGGTTCGAATCCTCCCCCCTCCACCAACCCCCTATATTGAGTGGTGTTTTTGCAACCTGGTGACATTATGGCCATTTGTTTTTCAGGTGTTAAAGAGTTAGTAGAAGATCTGTGAGTTCGGTGACGAGTTGAGTGCGGGAATAGCTCAGTTGGCTAGAGCATCAGCCTTCCAAGCTGAGGGTCGCGGGTTCGAGTCCCGTTTCCCGCTCCATCATCAAATTGCTTTGCAGGCCCACGTAGCTCAGGAGGTAGAGCACTTCCTTGGTAAGGAAGGGGTTCACCGGTTCGAATCCGGTCGTGGGCTCCAGAAAAGAGAGTAAGACCCAGGGGACTCAACGAATAACAAGACCGGGGGAAGGAAGATGGCGAAGAAGAAGTTTGAGCGTTTGAAGCCTCATGTGAATGTTGGCACTATTGGGCATATTGACCATGGTAAGAC
>MAXP01000197.1 GCA_001751085.1 Desulfobacterales bacterium C00003060
GGAAGGATACTCCGTTATGCAATGCCTATTCCAAACGAGAGGGCCTGTCATAAGTGTCATGGAAGACAGGAGGAGATCTTAGGGGTTTTAACAGTCGGGATTCGCTGGACCCCTGTTGAGAACAGGGTGGCTTCACTTCGGAATCGACAGATCCTCCTGGGCATAGTATTTATTGTGGTTGTGGGCTTTTTTTTGATACGACGGATATCCAAATCAGTTACACGTCCTATCCTTCAACTTACACGCCTAACGGATGAAATCAGCCGTGGAAACCTGGATGTGAGCTTTGATTTTGGAGAGAAGGTCAAGTGCTGGGAGGTTATGAAATGTGATAAAACCAATTGCCCGACCTATGGAAAAGAGGATGCCCTGTGCTGGTATCTTGAAGGGACCCTTTGTGAAGAAGGGGCTCCCATGGGAAAATTCCCTGAAAAGCTTGATGAGTGTCGCAAATGTAGAGTCTATAAGATGCATAGAGGTGATGAGATCGTCCAGCTTGCAGATGGCTTCTTTCACATGACCAGCGATTTAAAGGCCTCCAGGGACGAACTGAGAAGGATCTATGATTTCCAGAGAAAGCTCATTGAGAGTTCTATCGACGGGATTATTGCCACAGATAAGAAGAAAAACATTGTAACCTTCAACAAGGCTGCAGCAAAGCTTTTTGGATATTCAAGAGAGGAAGTTGTTGGGAAGATGGACGTGGCCGATCTCTATGCACCTGGTCAGGCCGAAAATGTCAGGGAACACCTGCATAGCGATGCATATGGAGGCTCCGGCAAGCTGGCAAACTACGAGACTACCGTTTTGAACAAAGCCGGCAATGAGGCGCCTGTACGGCTCTCGGCAGGTATCATATACGAGGACGGGGAAGTGCTGGGCACTGTGGTTTTTTTTCAGGATCTAACCGAGAGGAAGAGACTGGAAAGAAAGGTTTTGGAGTCGGAAAGATTGGCGGCTATTGGTCAGGGAGTGGCCTATATCTCTCATGAAATCAAGAATCCTTTGATGATAATTGGTGGTTTTGCCAGGCAGGTTCTTCGCGGGGTAACCCTGGATGGCAAAAACAAAGAGAAACTGGAAATCATAATAAACGAAGTTACAAGATTGGAGGAATTCCTTTCAGACGTTACTGACTTTACGAAGCTGCCCAAGCCAAAAAAAATCATGGCAAGCATCAACAGTGTGGTGGAGAAGGTCTGTGTCCTTTTGAAACAGGAGTTTGAGGCCCATAATGTTGCATCTGACAGATCCGTTGATCCCAATATTCCCGAGACCTTGTTGGATCCAAGGCAGATTGAACAGGTCTTTATAAATATTCTCAAAAATGCTAATGAAGCCATGCCGGAAGGGGGGAAGGTTTGTCTTGAAACACATCTTAAGGGAAAAAACATTGAAATTCGCATCAGTGATACAGGAAAGGGGATTGCCCCTGAGGACTTAGAGGATATATTCAACCCATTTGTTACTACCAAGCCCAAAGGTACGGGGCTTGGGCTGGCCATTTCTCGCAAGATTATAGAGGATCATGGAGGTGACTTGTACATTGAAAGCAAATTAGGAGAAGGGAGTATCTGTGTTATGATTCTTCCTGTCAAAATCAAATAGTTAGTGCCCCTGATTTAAAAAATCATTTGTGGATGGGGATGGGTACTAAGCAAAAAACCTGACGAAGCCTATTGAGAACGGAGGTTTACCATGGGGAAAAAGATATTGCTGGCTGTTGACGACTCCGTCTATTCGGAAGACGCTGTCAAATACGCGGCCAGGATTACCTCAGACGCAAAGGATGTCAGATATACCCTTTTCAGTATCCAGTCCCCTGTACCACATATTTTGTTTATTGAAGGGGCGGAAGGAGGATCTGAGGTCAATGCCGAGGTCGGTAAGCTTGTTCGCAGGAATGCCGAAGCAGTTGGACGCACCGTCCAGAGATTCAAGGACCTCATGGTGCTTGAAGGGATACCCGAAAACCGCATTGAAACAGTTGCCGAACCGGTTCGGCTGGGGTTGGCCAAGGACATCCTGAGCCGGGCTGAACAAGGGTCCTTTGATGCCATCCTTTTGGCGCGCAGTGGACTCACACCGAGCAGGGATTTTTTTATCGGAACGATTGCTGCCAAGGTCGTTGAGCATGCACTCAGAATTCCTGTGTGGGTTGCTGATGGCAAGAGCACTTCCGTGAAGATCATGGTTGCGGTAGATGCGTCTGAGAATGGCCTCCGAGTTGTGGACTACTTGACTCATATGGTAGGGGCTAATCCAGAGATTAGGCTTACCTTGTTTCATGTCCTACCTCACCTGAGACATTACTATTCCATTGACTTTGAAACAGAGAACCCACACCTTCAGGAGGTTCTTCATCGCGAGGACAAGCGGCGTATGGAGGACTTTCATGAAAAGGCTCATCAAATCTTTGAGGCGCGAGGACTGACAAAAAGTCAGATCGAGATCAAGACGAACACTCGGAGCTATGATGTTTCCACGGCCATACTCGACGAAGCAAGAAATGGAGACTATGGCACAGTGGTGGTGGGCCGACGGGGCGAAAGGGGTGCCTTTTTCATAGGACGGGTCCCTATGCGTTTGGTCCAAAAGGTCTCAAATCAGGCCCTGTGGGTGGTTCCTTAAGGCCATACCGTTCATAGCCTGCTGCGGGGAACTTCAATCATGTTAGTTGACAAGAAGTATATTTCAGTCAAATTCAGTGAGACAAAGCTCAAGAAGAGGCACAAGGCCCTCGCTGTTCTCTATGATATTGGCAGCGACCTGACAAGCTCTCTTGGCCTCACAGAGATCTTGGATAGGGCGATCCTGAAGGTTAGGGAGCATTTTGGGGCGGATGCCGTCAGAATTTACTTGATGGATGAAACCCGGCAGTGCCTTAACCTTGTTGCCTATAAAGGACTTGCAAAGGACGAGGTAAACGGGTTACGTGAGGTTCAACTCAACGAGGGCTTTACCGGTACATCAGCCCGAACTAAGAGTTTTATTGCTCGAAAGGTTTCAGACCTGGAGGATAGGGCAAGGGCAGCCCTTCTGCGTGGGAAGGGTTTCAAGGTCGTCATATGCGTCCCCCTCATTGTAAAAGGCAAGGTGGTAGGCGTTATGAATCTGGCTTCCAAACGTGCGCTTTCGCTGAATGAGGCAAAGATTGATCTGTTGATCGCCATAGGAAGCGAGATCGCCGTTGCGATAAACGTGGCCAATCTCTATGATGATATACGGAGGAAAGCGGAAGAGATCAGGAAGAAAAAGGATGATCTGGAATTCTTTGCCTACACGATCTCACACGATCTCAAGAACCCGGCTATCGGTATCTCAGGTCTTTCCAGGTTGCTGGCTGAAAAATACGAACATAGGCTGGATGAAAAAGGGAAAGGATACTGCCGGCAAATCAAGAAGGCGGCCGAACAGATTGAGATATTCACAAGAGATATCAATGAGTATATCAAGTCCAAAAGAGTGTCCTACAGTATTGAAAAGGTCAATATTAAAAGGATTTTAAGGTATATCAGGGATGAGGTGTCACCTGTGTTGCAGGATCGGAACATCACATTATCTGAGCCCGACACCATTCCCGAGGTCATGGCGGACCAGATGGCCATAACGCGGGTTTTTGGGAACTTGATCGATAATGCGCTAAAACACGCAGGAAAGAGTCTTACAAAGATTGCCATAGGGTATGATCAGGACGAATCCTTTCATATATTTTCTTTCAGGAACGACGGAGCGGGTATGGAAAAAGAGGGTTCTGAGATAATCTTTCAAATGTTCCGGAGACTTCCAGGATCGGCGCAAACAGAAGGCACAGGCTTGGGTTTGTCCATTGTGAAAGAGATCGTGGAAGCCCACAAGGGAAGAGTCTGGTTTGAATCCGAGCCCAAGATGGGTGCAACGTTTTACGTGTCTATTTCAAA
>MAXP01000198.1 GCA_001751085.1 Desulfobacterales bacterium C00003060
AACCCGCTGTTTTTCGCTACGGGGCTATGTTGACCCCAAAATCTTTTTCTTAAGGACTATATATCATGAAGATCACTTCATGATGGTATCGTAGGCCTTTTGGATAGCCACGAACTTCTTGTGGGCAAGTTCTTGGAATTCCGCGCCCAGGTGCTGCACCTTGTCCGGGTGGTATTGGGCAGCAAGTTTCCTATAGGCTGTCCTGATCTCTTGCTTAGAGGCACCACGCTGAAGGCCGAGTGTCTTGTACGGATCTTCCTCGGGAGTTTCCTGCCTGCCGTGTGCTTCCCGCCCTTTTCCACTATAGGTCGAAGATGCGCTGCTTGCCTGATAGGCCCTTTTTAGCCTGGATACCCACCACAGGACAAGACCTACCGCAGCCAGGTCATCCAGCCACCCCAGGCCGAGCACAAAATCCGGCAACAGATCGTAGGGATTGATAATATATAGAAATCCTATTATCCAGGGTAGGTACTTCTTGATCATTGTCGGCAAACCTTATGAATAATCGAAAAAATGTCTTGCAATGGCGGAACCAATGGTTAATAATTATATTATAGATTGTAATTGTTCACAGGTTCAGGGTTAGGGAACAGACTGAAATTGGATCCCCGAAAGCCTCGTAAAAATTGCGGATTTCACACTAATCCACGATGAGCCATTTTTTTTCTTAAGGTCTGAAGTCAAGGGGGTATCTATGCCGCTATATGAATTTCGCTGCCCGGAATGTGGTCACGAATTTGAGCAAATAGTCTTTTCAAGCGACAGGGAACAGGTGAAGTGTCCCAAGTGCGATGCCTCGAACCCAGAACGTCTTCTGTCAATTTTTTCTTCGTGTGTCGGCGCTGTGGGTATGGGCACATCGTTTCCATCCTCATCATGCGCCCCGTCTTCTAGTGGCTTCTCTTGAGGCTGAACAATTTCAGCCGTTGGTTGAAGGAAAAAAGAATGTTTGAAATATTGATTATACTGGCCGTCTTTCTTGTATGGTACTTGCTCCAGGCCTATGTCCTGCCAAAGCTCGGTATTTCCACTTGACTAAAAAATGCCTGCCAGGTTGGCAAGCAGACGAAAGACCCCCCTTCTCACCAGATGTGATCCTTAGCGATTTTGCGTTTGTCTTTGCCTGCCAGAACGTGGAGGGTCCGCACCTCTTTTAGCTTGATGGGTGAAAGCTGGCCCATGGGGATGTAGACGATTCGTTTGTCCCATCGGCCTGCCACCTGTTTGATAAAGGACCTTGGCGGCTTTTTGGCAATGTAAACAACATGCCTTTCTATGCTGTATTCCAGGCCTGCCAAAAGGAGTCGCTCGGCCTTGGTTCTAGCCCAGTCATACTCCGGATCTCCCCAAACATCAACGAGTCGAAGCGGCGGATACGTCATTAGAAGTCCTCCGTAAGTACACCGGCAAATCCCGGGCCCCACGATGTGATCCGCAGGGTCCGTGGCATAAAAGGCCATGTCTGACTCCTGATCGTGTTCTCCAAGCCATGTCATCAGGTAAGGATATCTTTCTCCGTCCTTGTCCTCGTCAAAGACGACAATCACCGATCCCACGCCGCCCTTGATTCGCTTAAACTCACGTACATAGATACGCCCTTCATGAATATGTCTCACCGTCTCCCGCATATCGATCCCATCCAAGATCGTAGTCTCAAAGGGTACCGAGACCGCATCTTCGGCCGACAGCACATGGGAGCCCTTGGTCCTGAGAAAGTTGCCGTAATGTTCAATCACCAAGTCCTCAGGAGGATATGAACAGATGTAAGGGTCGGCAAAACCCTCAAGCCACTCACCAGACCTACGCTCTTTCATTCGGTGCTTCTTTGGGACATAAACCGGCCGACGCTTTATTCTGGGGAGCCTCCTGCGGATATGGATCTTTCGAGTTCCCAGCCACAGCATCTCCCCTGTAATGCGGATGGTGGCGATGGAAGCCTGGGGCTTCTGCCAAGGACAAAACGATCCCAGGCGCCAGAAGGCATAGCAGAAGTTGTCATCCACACAGCCGCGGGCTGAGACAAGAAGCTGATAGAAATCAGGCAAGAGCCGGTTTCCCATAAAGGCGTAATTCCTTGAAAAACGAAAAAAAGCCCTCTTTTGCCAGCGGTAAACTTCTTCTCCGGTATCCTGATAATAATGCAGAGCTGCCTGCTCAAAGAGACAGTAGCTAACCATCTGACGATCAACCGGGCCCGGCTTCATGTGATGCACGCTCCAGCGAATTGAGGCATCTAACGCATCTTCTTCAGAACATGTATCCTTGCCGCCGTTCATCAAGGTGAGAATGCCCATCTTCTTTCGAACCGTAAACTTAGACAGTTCAGGTTTTGGGGGCAGCTTGTGCCTTCGATATTCGTATATGGCCGCCAAAAACGGGTATTCGGTCATGACCTCAGGCAAATCGTCCGGGTGGAGATGAAAAAGGCTTACCCCGGTCCGTTTTATCTTTTCAAGAGGCTCGGCTTGAGGACGAAAAAACGCCTGCCTCACGCCCTCAAGATGAGCCAACCCACAGAGGAACAGTATCTTATCGTATTTGGCCGCAAGCTTCTGCAGACGATAGGCCATGCCGGCTTCGCGCCTCCTGTCTGCCAAGCCCTTCTTAAGCGAGGGGGGGACCTCTCTGGAGTAGATATCAAAGTAGGCCTTGACTCCCAAACGGTAGGCGGCATAGGTGTCAGGGACATAATCGCGATAGGACGAATACTCGTCAAGGTCAGGGTCCACAAAGTGGACAGGCACGTTGGCCTCAATGCCGGATCGGATGGCTTCCACGACAGGGTCCGTCGGCTCAATCGGAAGGTAGATGGTCTCTCCCTTGCTATTTTCGTACAGCACGACCGACATCTCGGGAAGTCGCCGTACACCTTTTTGGACTACATCCCGAAGGGAGTTGGGAAGTTCTACGGCTACAACATTCGGCCTGATGTGTTGAAAAAGGCGCCGGACCGCATCGGCAAATTCTAAACTGAAGTGGATGATGGGGACCGGATGGATGGGGCCGAAAGGTGGTAAGGTGTCATTCATCATTGATCAGTATCCAGCGCAATTTGCCAAATGGGCTCATCAGTCTCAATACCCAAACCTATTCTTCATATCGGAGACCCTCTTCACCGAGTACGGTCAGGATGGCGCGTCCCATGGCTTCCTCCTTGGCCATTCGCGTGCCATGCATCATCTTCATGGCATACCTGGCCATGTTGATCCCATCCCGCACGGAATAGACCTCATCTGCCGTGTGGGCACGCTGGAGGAAATCTACCATGTAGTTTAGGATGTCCTCATCGGCAAAGGGAAGATTTTCTTTCAGAATCAACAGTTCGTCCTCCCGATCCGGGAAATCTATAAATATTTGGGGTTGAAGTCTTGAATGGATATATTCAGGGATCTCATAGGTAGAAGCATCTTCATTGATTGTAACAATAAACCTGAAGTCGGGATCAGCCGGTATGGTCAAACCGGTAATGATAGACTCCACATATCGGCGATCATCTAAGAGGGGCGCCAGGGATGCCCAGGATCTCTCGCTCATCCGGTTTCCCTCGTCCAGGATGCACACCCCGCCCCGCATCATGGCTGTGACCAGGGAACTGGCAGCATATTTGACGTGACTGTCAGCCCCCATCACCGGGGTTACAATCAGATCCTCTGGGCGAGTGTCCATGGTGGCCTGAAACAAATAGATCTCCCTGTTCAGTCGCCTGGCAGCAGCGTAGCCCAGAGTCGTCTTGCCCACGCCGGGTTTGCCGATCAGCCGAGGGTTGAAGGGAACATCCCTTTCGTCAATGACCATCCACGCTGCCAATACCTGTTTGATCAGTTCTTTCTGTCCCACCCATTTGAGGGGTAGCTCAGCGGGCCGGGCCAGCATGATCTCCGTTGAACCGATCGTTATTGTTTCACATGTTCGGGATTTTATCATGATTGCCTCTCATTTCAGGAACGCTCGTAATTTAGTCCTGTTTCTGGGTGGAAAACTGCTATTGCTTGTCAGCCTTTGGATGAAGCCGTTCAACACTAAACATTCAGTTAACCCGTTCGCCGCATCACCCGCCAAGAAAGTCAAATCCTTCCGTGGCAGGGAAGCTGAGAGTTCACGGCAGAAGCAGGGCAATCCATGCTTTAAGTCCTGAAATTCTACAACTTGCAATGCGCTTCAGAACATCAACCGGCTAACGGGCTAACCGGCTAACCGGCCAACGGGCCAACCGCGCAGGTCTGAATCTTTACAAGATTGACAGGTCCTATACCTCGGAAGGTCATAAATGGTGATTTTCTCGGTGAGTCATGAGCATCAAGAGCAA
>MAXP01000199.1 GCA_001751085.1 Desulfobacterales bacterium C00003060
GAATTGGTTCGCCGACAACCAACACGTACTTATAGAAACTGAGTCCCAAGAGCCAGAAGAGTGGGATCACATTCCAAACAATAAAGAAAATCAACACCGGCACGAGGAGCAAATGTTTCAAATATCGGGGCTCCTCTAAGATGCTGAGTTTGTTCCATAGGGTTTCGACTAATCCGGCCTGTTTTTCGCCCACGTCTAACATGTTTTCACTGTTCATCAAAATATTCCTGTATAGAGTGTTTCCTCTTTCCAGGGTTCTTTAATTTCTCTCGTCCCTTGCTCCATGATCGATCAATTAGCGGAGAAGAGTGATCCTCTCCACTAAAAATGATCGATTCAATGGTGTATGTCTGTTTACTTCAATTCGATCTTTGCAGCCGATTTCGGTGGAGGGGTCTTCGCCACGCCATGGTCATACAGGGTTTTTTGGACATGGTAAGCCGCATAATCGAGCGCCTTTTGCGGATCTTTGACTTGACCTGTAATATAGGCATGAAAGGCCTCCTGCTGTTTGGCAAGCATCACCGCATAGAGAGGATGATGCCAGAAATCCCTTCCTCGTGTATCCTTCAGCATGTATTTAAAGGCACGAAACCAGGGCTTGATCTGTTCAAAATCAGGCCTATTCAGCACCGATGCGATGACTGGGTTGCCTCCCCTGCGGGCGAACTCCATTTGTGTCTCCTCGGTATACCACCATTCCATGAAGTCCTTGGCCACCTGGAGATGTTCCTTATCATTAAATGAATTAATGACCCAAGGTTGGCCGCCCATAGAGTAGATCCGGTTCGGCTCCCCAGTTCCACCGATAAGATGCTTAGGAGGCGGTACAATCATGGTTTCGCCATCCTTTGGCTCCATCATGAAATTACCGACAGCCGCCCACATGATGGCAGAGAAGACTTTCCCCCCATTCCAGGATTCAATGATTTGGGAATTGCCATAGTTCACACCCCCGGGAGGAGCCCATTTCAGGGATTTTTTATACTCTTTCAAAGCTTCGGCGTTTTCCTTGGTATTCAGTATTCCCCAGACCTGTCCTGTGTCCTTGTCCCAGATCCTCCCGCCACGGGACCAGATATAGTTATGAGCGGCCGTACAAACGAAGTCATAGACCTTGGAGTAGTGTTGGGCGATCCCGTAAAAATCCTCTTTCGGCCGGGTGAAGAACTCCAGCATCTTTTCAAAATCCGGCATGGTCAGTTCTGCAAAGTCTTCGAAGGTCTTGGGCATGTCTAAGCCATATTTCTCCTTGAAGGCCTTTCGTTCCGCAGGATCGAGCAGTTTGTCCTTCCGGATAAACAGGGCCATGGTATCGCCCTCCAGCGGGAACCCCCAATAATTCTTGGAGCCCAAAGGGTATGTCATGTAGGTATCCACCACAATTTGGTCATACCACTCAATAGCTTTCAGTTTAGGGTTATTTTCAATCACGTCGTTGAGTTTAATGATCCAACCGGGTGAAGAAAAACCGCCCAGCCACTGGCTGTCGCTCACAATGATGTTGTAATCATCTGACCTTGTGGCAAGGCTGGCTGCAGCCTTCTGGAATAAGGTCGTAAAAGGGGCTTCCTCAAATGTAAATTCGACATCGTATCCAAAGTTTTTCTTGGCATATTCCGCAAATGCCGGAGACATGTCTACCCCTAACTTGCTCGGAAACCATCCGGCGATTCCTAAAATGGACATTGTAATTTTTTCACCTTTGAGGTCGACTCTACCCGCAAATGCGGAAACGGGTATCAGCATCCCCGCGCAAATGAACAGTACAAATAACAATTTGATTGTCTTCTTCATATTCCTACCTCCTTAATTCTTAATTATTATGTTAACTTTAATGCCCTGCCCAGCGAACTCCTTTTCAAAAATGCAGTTGATGCCTCGAATCTTTGGGACTTCCGATTCATTTGCCTTTCGTTCTTAAATTATAGCCAAGTTCTTCCGCGAAACAGGGAATCTCCCCCTCCAAGCGGCAACACCTCCTTTCTGAAATGTTTTGCATACACAACCTTTGAGGCGGGAACATTTCCTTAAGACAGTTCCTCAGGCGGCATGTTGAATTAGTTGATATACAAAGAAATAACATTTGTCAAGACATTTGTTCACTTTTTGTTAGAACATTTGTTCCAATATAGATTTTACTAATGCATAGCGGTTAATTCGACAACCTCGAAGGATAGTGCTTAACTAAATATGTAGGTGTGCGGAAAAAAGTGTTGGGTGGATTGAAGTGTAGGATATCATTATGAATATTGTTTAATATGAAAGGACGGGATTGTATTCAATAAGCGTCATTAAGGATAAGCGATAAGCGTAACCACAAAATAAGAGTTCAGAGTAATATTGCCTGTTTTTGTGCGTTATCGACTAATGAAATACGGTGCATCGCATGGAGCATCCCAGAGTCTGATCAATTCACGATCCATCC
>MAXP01000200.1 GCA_001751085.1 Desulfobacterales bacterium C00003060
GAAGTAACCTAAAGCAAAGTCCGGGTCGAGTTGGATTGCATTTTTGAATTCGAGAACCGCCTTCTTGTATTGCCCAGCCTTATACAAGCCTATGCCCTTTTGTAAAAAGGAATCCCTCTTCTCCTCCCTGCTGGCACAGCTATACAATAAACAAGCCAGAACCAAGAGACTGGTTATTATAAAAAACGCCTTCTTTCCATTGTTGTTCAAACGGATCATGGTTGGCTCATCTTTTTTAGTGGGACGACGGCCATGTCTTTATTTTCGATTTGAGCCTCTTTTTGAGGTTTGCCCATGTTCATCATCTTATATCTGAGCAACAAGCCGTTGTGTTTCTTCTGTAATGTCCGGTTTTCTTCCTGGGCTTCTTTGAGCCATTCGATCAGCTTGGAAAACGCATGTTGATTCTTCATGTTTTCCAATTGACTTAATCTGTGCTCGATTCTGGTGATACGTTCATCAAGGTTGGATATTTGATAGGTTTGTTCGTCCGTACTTACCTTTTTTTCTTCTTTTTCTTCCTGCTGGATGCCTGCATCAATTCCCCTGTTTTTGATGACTTTTTCTATTAAATCCGAATCTATGGTTTTGATCTCATCGGCATAGCCATACACAAGGGCCGTGTCACAGACTGAACTGATCAGCCTGGGAACTCCCTTTGTGTACTCATATAGCTTTTCCATGGCTTTGCTGGTAAACAGCGAATCAGGGGAAGGATAACCAGTCACTTTCAGACGGTGTTCGATGTAGGGGGCGATTTCTGATTTCTCCAAGGGGGCCAGGTGGTAATACACAGAAATCCGTTGGGTCAACTGGGCCAGTTCCGGGTCATTCAGGCGCTTTTTCAACTGGGGCTGTCCAGCCATGATGATCTGCAGGAGATAGCATTCCTCTGTCTCGAAATTCGAGAGCATTCGGACCTCTTCCATGGTCTCGTTCGGCATGTTCTGAGCCTCATCGATGATAAGAACAGAGCGGCGCCCATGAATGTGTTCATCCAGAAGAAACTGATAGAGGCTATGATACAGGGTCGAGCGGCGGGAGTCAGCTATCTGGACGCCAAAATCACTCACAACCATTTCCAAAAAGGTGGTGGGATCGAGGTTGGTATTGTATATGAGTGCTGTGTTTACGTCCATGTCGATTTTCTTGAGGAAAAAGTTGATGAGCGTAGTCTTGCCAGTACCAACATCTCCAGTGAGTACGATAAACCCCTTGTTATCCGTGATTCCGTATTCCAGGTGGGTAAGAGCCAGATCATGTTCCTTGCTCAGGTAAAGGAACCGAGGATCGGGCAAGAGGTCAAACGGTTTGAATTTGAAATCATAGAACTTTTCGTACATAGTAACCTAACAAGAAAATTTAGGAATTGGGGGATTTACCAATTCCTCAATCCCTTAATCCTCAAATTCCTCAGTACGTCCATCCCCTGCTGATCTCAGTGTCGTTTAGAACAACGCCCAGGATGTGCTTGTCCTTCAAAAGGGGCATCCCGGAGGTGATATCTTCAGTGGTGGTGTGATTGGCACGGGCCACAAGCAGTATCCCGTCAACGTAGGAGGAAAGAACAAGTGCATCCGAACACGTATTCAAGGACGGAACATCAAAGATAACATAACGATCCTGGTAGCGGTTCTTGATCTTGCGGATCAGGTTTTCCATTCGATGGGAACCGATAATCTCAGTGGAATTGTCCATGCGGCCTCCGGCCGGAAGTACAGTCAAACGCTCTATCCCAGGATGAATCAAGATATCCTTAAGGGGAGTGTTGTTCACGAAGTAGTCTCTGAGGCCGGGTTTGGGCTCGATACCGAGTATCCTATGGATGGTTGGCCTGCGCAAATCCATGTCGATCAATAAGACATTTTGTCGGGGCTCCTTGGCCAGGGTAATGGCCAGGTTAACGCAGGTAAGGCTCTTTCCATCTCCCTCTCGAAAACTGGTTATCTCGATGGTGCTGTGCCCCAGGGGTCTTGTCCTGTTGAGGACCATAGTCCTTAGGAGTTTATATTGGTCGCCCACCTCGTCTTCTTGAAGGATAGAAAAGACCTTTCTGTCAACCAGTTTTTCGGGGTCAACCTGAACACATCTTGTCTGGAAATAGGTTGGGGGAGGGACTTCAACTGCATCCCGACCAGGCGCTTCTTTCAACTTCATTTCACTCGACACGCCCCGATCCTTAGGTAGAGGTTCTATCCCCTTGGCATGTCCCTGGCCCTCTATTACAAAGCTCTTTTTTTCTTTCTTTGCCTTTTCCAGCGCTTTCTTTAGTTGACTCACATGAGCTCCAATCAGAAATGGATAAAGAAACGATTGCCCCAGAACTTCGATAATTTGTCATAAAATATGTAAAGATCCATCACCAGGTAATGGAAAACTGTTACTCCGACTACTAGAACGCATACAATAATTAACACGATGGAAATAAGCTTTTGCCTCTTTTTTCTGCGCTCCATGGGGGTCTGGATATTTGGGATTAAGGCAAGCACGGTATGCCCTGTCAACCTTTCGACCTCTTCCGGCAGCCGGACGGAATGATCAGTATATTCGCGTAACGCAGCCATTCCAACACTGGCCCCCAAGCCGAGGATGAGCCCCAAAAGCATTATGGCGATTCGATTCGGCTTATACGGCTCTTCCGGCAAAAAGGCCGGCTCTGTTATGGCGAAGTTTTCTCCCAACTGTCCTTCCTGCATACCCTCCGCAACCCTCGCCACCTGCAGCTTCTTTTCCAATTCATTCATGTTTCGTTTAAGATTCTCACGGTCCATCAGGAGATCGTTATATCTCTTTTCCACATCAGGCATGGTTCTGAGCTTGGCATAGATCTGTTCTTCTTCCTCCACGAGATCTTTGTTCTCATTTTCAAGGGATGTCAAACGTAGATTTATCCCCTCAAGTTCTGACTGCAGGTTTATGTATGCTGGATTTGTAACATTTCTAATATTCACCTGGGCTGTTTCCCCTGTATTGTTTGCACTCCTCTCCGCAACTTTAATCTCTTTTTCCAGCTCCTTTGTTTCTGCCCTGATCCTGCGTACCACAGGATGTTGGTCGCTGTATCTCGACAGCAGTTGGGCAAGGTTCTGCTCCAGTTCTTTTAGCCTGTTTCTTTTCTCATTCAAACCTTCAAACTGCTCGACTGTTTTTCTTGAAATCTCGATCTCTTTTTTCAGGGCCTTGACCTTTGGATGGCTTTCCGAGTATTTGGATTTAAGCTCAGTCCACCTCAGCTCCAACTGCTGAAGCCTTTCTTCATCCGACAAGACTGCCCCTCCCGCTCCAGAGTACGGATTCACAAAAGAAAGTCGATATTTCACGGTAATGCTTTGTTCTTTCAAGGCAAGTATCTGTCGGTCAATATTATTAATCCTGTCGTTAATCTTTTCCACTTTTTGCAAATTCAGCCTCATAAACTCAGGGAGCTCTTCCAAATGGGCCTCTTTGAACCTGGCGATTTTCTCGTCCAGTTCGGCAATGGTCTCCCTAACCTTTTCTAGCTGCTTTGCCAGGAAATCGCTTGTCCCCTTGGCGCTCGCCTGCATAGCGCTCAGGTTCTTAGCCAAGAAAAAAGAGGCCAAGTCACTGACCACTCCTTGCACCTTGCGAGGGTCTTTGCCTTCAAAAGAAAGGGTAAAGGCGATGGTGACAGAGGCAGGGCGATCAGACCTCCCCGTTTTCACTGCAGCGCTTATGGGCTCTACACTGATGGATTCCTTTACCTTCCGTACCAATGCCTCGGTGCTGATCTTTTCCCTCAGCTCAGGATAGAGATCGAACTTTTGGACTAAATCCAGTAGCTTAGAACGGCTCAGCACCTCCTGTTTGATAGACTGGATCCGCTGGTCAGCGTACGTGGTAACTGTGGAGGCAACCAATCCTTCTGATATCCGGCGACCCTCAATTAGGATAATGGTCTCGGACATGTAAACATTTGGTAAGAAGAGGGCCACTGTTGCAGCCGCAAGAAAGATCACGACAGCAGGCCAGATCAACCAGTGAATTCTTCTCCGCAATACGGCCAGATAGTCGATAGTAGCTTGTGATTCCTGCATTTCTATCCGGTTTTCCCTCGTCTGTGCCCAGTTCGCTTCGTGCCCATCATTCCTTTTCAGGAATGGCAACCAAGCTATAGCTTTTCAGAAAAATACTTGCAAATTTGGGAGCTGTGCGGTTAGGTTTCGGTTTTGCTGTTCCATGAAAATCGTGTATTCACCGCAAAGACGCAAAGAGCGCAGAGATAGATGATTTCCCCTGAAAAAAGAACCTCTGCGACCTCTGCGTCTTGAGCGAAGCGGGCGGTAAATAGGTAATTGAAATTACAAGATCAAATCCAACCGCACAGGTGGCAAATTTGCGGGATGAATGGTCGTATCTTCTCAATAAGTTGGTGTAGATTACATTTTGTGACTATTCACTGGATTCCTGTGCCTGCCCTGGACTCTGATCCAGGGTTCGCAGGAATGACGGGCAGTTACATCCAAACGTCATTCCGGCGAAAGCCGGAATCCAGACATCTTACCCTGAGTTATTGAGAAGATACGGGGGAGGCTTCGCGAGCTTCGCCCAAGGGGCTCACTCGCCTCCCCAACCGTGTGTCTCGGGAAGGTACCAG
>MAXP01000201.1 GCA_001751085.1 Desulfobacterales bacterium C00003060
ACACCCCAGGTGTCTATCCTGACAAAGAAACCCGTGCGACCCGGTCAAGCAGAGCTTCAGGCAAATCCTTTGGCTCGAAGCGCCAGGTTGCGGGCAGCAGAGCGTTGCTGAAAACCGGCCAGTGGTAAGACCCTTTCATAACATCCACTTTGAGAGAAAGTGCCATGAAAAAAGGGAAGGTTTCCAGGGGGCAGAACCCTAAAATATTGATATGGATCGCTCTTATTGTGATCTTGGTAGCGGAACTCCTGGTTTATGCCTGGTGTAGGGTGCAATACGTGCAAACCGGGTATGAAATTACCGAAGTCACCAAAGAGAATCAACGCTTGAAGGAACTTCACCGGAAGCTAAACGTAGAGGAGGCCCGTTTGAGATCCCCTGAGCGTATCATGCGTATCGCCCGGGGACGAGGGGTCGTAATACCTGATTCAAAACAGGTCGTGGTAATTCCATGAGGACCCACAGCAAAAAGAAATCAAACCCGTTAAAGTGGATTCGGTTTCGAATCATTCTGGTAGGGACTGTTTTGGGGTTTTGTTTTGCCCTCCTGATGGGCCGAGCTTTCCAATTGCAGGTCCTTGACGGCAAGCAGCTTCAGTCTAAGGCTCAAGTCCAGTACAAAAAGGCCCTTTACAACACATCCAAACGGGGCACTATCTACGACCGAAATCACGCAGAGCTGGCAGTAAGCATTAATATGGCTTCCATCTGTGCTTATCCGAGGCAGATCTGCTCTCCGAAACAGTCGGCCTCAGCCCTGGCACGTGCCCTAAACCTGAAGCAGGATGCTGTCTTGGAGAGACTAATCTCGGGCAAGACATTTGTCTGGATCAAGAGACATGCATCCCCCACAGAGGTCTCCAGGGTAGAAAAAGCAGGGCTACGTGGGATCGGTTTTGTTACAGAGCGTCGCCGATTCTATCCTCTGAAGAGCCTGGCTGGGCAGGTAGTAGGGTTTTGCGGGACAGACGGGAGGGGTTTAGAGGGGATAGAATTCTACTATAATTCCTTTTTGAAGGGCCGTAAATCAAGCCGAACAGTTCTAAGAGATGCCCTTGGTCGTATTTTTATGGGTAGCGAGTCCTCTCCTGAAGACAAGCCGGGGTATAACCTTACTTTGACCATTGACAAAAACATTCAGTGTATTGCTGAGCAGGCCCTTTATGAAGGTGTGAGGGAGTTTGGGGCAAAATCGGGCATCGTCCTGGTGATCGATCCCAGAACGGGAGCACTCCTGGCTGTGGCCCACGAGCCGAGTTACAATCCAAATGCCTTTGGCCAATACGAGCCATGGTTGTGGCGGAACCGTGCGATTACCGACTCCTTTGAGCCTGGCTCGACCTTCAAGATATTACTTGGCGCCGTAGCGCTGGAATCGGGACTCTGCACCCCCGGTTCAGAATTTTACTGCGAGAAAGGGGCCTACAGGATTGGCAGGAATGTTGTGCATGACGTTCATCCCCATGAGAGGCTTTCACTTGAGGATATAATCAAATACTCAAGCAACATTGGCGCTGCCAAGGTTGGTGAAAGGGTCGGACCTGCCTACTTCTACCATAAACTCAAGGAATTTGGTCTTGGAGATAGATACGGCATTGACTGTCCAGGGGAAGCTCGGGGCAGCTTACTGCCTGTTGGAGACTGGACCGAGATTGATGCTGGGACACTCTGTTTTGGACAGGGCGTTTCTGTATCGGCCTTGCAGCTTGCAGTCGCAGTTTCCGCCGTAGCCAATGATGGGCTTCTGATGAAGCCGTATTTAGTCCAGCGGATGACGGACGTGGATAATCGCATATTAAAGAGTTTTTTACCCACTACCCTTCGACAGGTCATTTCATCTGAAAACGCCCGGCGCTTGGCGCGCATGATGGAAAGAACAGTGGAAAAAGGGGGTACCGGTGTTCGGGCAGCCTTGAGGGGTTACAGAGTTGCTGGAAAAACAGGTACGGCCCAAAAGCCCGACCCTGCAAGACGTGGGTATGCAAAGGACAAATACATAGCATCCTTTGTAGGGTTTGTGCCTGTTGAAAACCCGGAAATTGTAGTTCTGGTAGTCGTTGATGAGCCTCTGAAAGAGCATTATGGAGGGGTAGTGGCCGCTCCGGTGTTCAAACGTATCATCAGGGAAACCCTTCGGTATTTGAATGTTCCTCCTGAACTGGCCACCCCTGAATGCATAGGCCCTCCAGGGAGGGAGGATCAGCGACAGCAGGGGGAAGCTTTCAGGGTCTCACGGGAGGTGCCGATGATGGGATGAGGCTTGGTCTTCTTTTGGATGCCGTGGATGTTAAGCGTTTTGTTGGGTTCGAAGACCAGGTCATTGATTCGATACACTATGATTCGCGTACCGTGACACCTGGAGGGCTCTTTGTGGCGATCCACGGCCATCGCTACGATGGAACCGTTTTTATTGAAAAAGCGATCAAAAAGGGAGCCGTTGCCATATTGACAGAAGACCAGTGGTCTGTACCGCCATCGATCAGTGTAGCTCAGGTGGAAAACTGCCGGCTTGCACTGGCTGCTCTTTCGTCTGCATTCTACAGGGATCCGTCCCGAGAGCTTGTTATGATTGGCATTACCGGCACAAACGGCAAGACAACAACGGCCTATTTCATAGAGTCAGTCTTGAATTGTGCCGGGTCTAAAGTTGGTGTTATCGGCACAATCAACTACCGATTTGGAGGGCAAAGTTATACGAATCCGGTGACGACACCTGAGTCCCTTGATCTTATGCGGTTGCTGCGCAAGATGGTCGACAGTGGAACAACTCACGTGGTTCTTGAAGTCTCATCCCATGCACTTGATCTCCATCGTGTAGCCTTCTGCGGGTTCGATGTAGGGGTATTTACGAATCTGTCCAGGGATCACCTTGACTATCACCCGGACATGGAAACCTATTGGCAGTGCAAAAAGGATCTTTGTGTGGGACGACTCGGAACTGGATCAAAGCGGGGACAGGCCGCTGCAGTAATCAACTGGGATGACCCCAGGGGCAAGGAGCTATTTACCGAGGTCTCTGTTCCTTGCTTGCGCGTTGGGCTTTCAGACGAGTGCGAGGTTCAGGCTCAAGATATCAACGTTACCACAGGCGGCATCTCAGGCAGAGTAAAGACCCCTGAAGGAGGTTTTGATTTCACATCTTCCCTCGTGGGAATTCACAACGTATACAACATGCTGTCTGCTACAGGTGTGGCAATAGCACTTGAGATACCTCCAGTGACAATTCAGAAAGGTATAGAGGATCTTCAGGGGGTGCCGGGCAGGCTTGAGAGCGTGGACAATGACCTGGGGCTTTTAGTCTTTGTTGACTATGCCCATACGCCGGACGCCCTTGAAAATGTATTGACTGTTTTGAGGGGACTCACATCCGGCCGTATGATTACCATATTTGGTTGCGGAGGGGATCGGGATCGAGAAAAGCGTCCCCTGATGGGCGCGACTGCAGGCAGGCTCAGTGATCTTGTTGTATTGACTTCTGATAATCCACGTACAGAGTCCCCAGAGGCTATACTGGCGGATATTGTCAAGGGGACCGCTGCTGTGCGAAGTCACGACCTTGCCCCCAATGAACTGGCTAATGGATTTGAACCCCGAGGCTATATTGTAGAACCAGATCGAAGAAAGGCCATCAAATTGGGGCTTGGCGCTGCAAAATCCGGGGACACAGTGTTAATCGCCGGCAAGGGACATGAAACCTATCAGATCATAGGTGAGGCGAGTTTACCCTTTGATGACAGGGTAGAGGCAAGGAAGGCGCTAGGAGAAATTGTCAGAGGCAGTAAGGAGTAAGCAGTAGGCAGTAAGCAGTAAGCAGTAAGCAGTAAGCAGTAAGCAGTAGGCAGTAGGCAGTAAGGAGTAGGCAGTAAGGAGTAACTTTGGATTTCGGAATAAAGGAAAAGGTGAAACCAGCAACCAGCAACCAGCAACGAGTAACCAGCAACGAGCAACCAGTAACGAGCAACGAGCAACGAGCAACGAGCAACGAGCAACTATGCCTACTGACTCAAAAACGTGGAGTGTTTCAGATGTCTTGCAGGCGACAGGCGGACGCCTGGTAGGTGGGAATGAGGATGTTCGATTTCAGGGTGTTTCTACTGATTCCCGGACTATTGAGGCGGGCGATCTTTTCGTGGCTGTTGAGGGACAGAAGTACGACGGGCACAGTTTCTTACAGGAGGTCCTTCGTAGTGGCGCCCTGGGTGTGCTGGTCGCCGAGAGCTATATCAGCAAGATATCCCCAGTGGCCAGGGGTGAGGAACTCTGGATAGCTGTACCGGATACCCTGAGGGCACTGGGAGACTTGGCTGCCTTTCGTTGCCGAAAGAGCAATGTTTCAGTGGTAGCAATAACCGGCACCAACGGCAAGACCACGACCAAGGAGATGACGGCTGCGGTGCTGGGCCAAGTCTTTAAGGTGTTGAAAACGCCAGGCAACTTCAACAACTTGGTTGGCTTGCCCTTGACCCTGTTTGGCTTGAGTGACAGCCATGAATGGGCTGTCCTCGAACTTGCCATGAATCATCCGGGTGAAATCCGCCGGCTTTCCGAAATCGCCAATCCGGACATAGGTGTGATTACCAACATAGAAGCCGGCCATCTGGAGGGTGTGAAAGATATCGATGGGGTCATGGAGGCCAAAGGCGAACTCCTTGAGGAACTGGGGCAAGACGGCACCGCAGTATTAAATATTGATAACCGGAGGGTTTGCAGACTGGCGGAGCGGTTTGGCGGACGCGTGGTGACCTTCGGCATTCACAATTCGGCTGAGGTGTCGGCAACACCGGTATCTCAGACCCGCTCATGTTCTTCCTTTGATCTTTCCTTGTATGATGAGCGGGTGCGGGTGCGCCTGAAGATACCCGGTAAGGGTGCCATCTACAACGCCCTGGCGGCAGCAGCAGTGGGATATCGAGTTGGCCTTTCAATAGAGGATGTCAAAAAGGGCCTGGAGTCTGCTGTCCCGCTCCCAGGGCGTATGGAGATCTCAGCGCTTCCCGGGGGCATTCATCTGATCGATGATACATACAATGCGAATCCAGGCTCTGTGGCGGTGGCTATTGAGACGCTATGCACCCTAAAGGGGGGCGGGAGGGGTATCTTTGTCATAGGAGATATGATGGAACTCGGGCAACATGCCCAAGATGCCCACCAACAGATCGGAATGTTGGCGGCCCGTGCAGGCATGGCGGCCATCTATGCAACAGGTGGGTTTGCAGGTACAGTGGCCGAAGGCGCTAGATGTGCAGGTATGGACCAAAGGAAGATCTTTGTCGGAAGTCAGGACCAGATCGTGGAGGTCCTTAAGGGTGGGCTGGGACCCGGAGACTGGGTCCTGGTGAAGGGGTCTCGTCTCGCGGCCATGGATAACGTGGTTAAGATGCTGCGCAATCGGTGATTGAACCGCAAAAGCGAGCGCATTCCCCGCAGCTTGCCCTCCGGGGCGTAGGCCCTATGGGCCGGAGGCTGCGGGGAGCTTCAATATTATACCTCGAAAGGCAGCAAATGACACTTTTTCGCCGGCCATGAACATCAATAGCCGCGTTGCTCAGGCTTGCAATAGCCTGCTATTCCGCGCCTT
>MAXP01000202.1 GCA_001751085.1 Desulfobacterales bacterium C00003060
GTTACTCGCTCTGGTTGCCCTCGGACTCACTTACCACGAACCGGGTGCTCCACGCATAGTCTGGTTGAATCTACTTGCCGCATTGGCCCTTTTGCGATTTCTGCCCGATGGATTGGCCAAAAAACTGGTCAATCTCTGGCGCTGGGGCTCTGTGGTCACGTTGTTGGTGATAGCCATTCCTTTCATAGTCGGCCAGGTGCGCTGTGGAGTCTATCCCCAATTGGAACGTCACCAGGCAGGGCCGGGGCTTGTGAGAGTATCTCTCTCAGAGAAAGCAACAAGGTCACCTTTGGGGGCTGAGAAAAGACCGTCCGTAGATAAAAGGGTGGGAAGTGATTACCAGAGAAAGAGAATCCAGAGCTTCATGTCTGGAGAGATGCAACAGAAAGGGCATTACTACCAGAAAGAGGCGGTCCTGACGCTGGATCCAGCAGCTCTTGTACAGACAGGTCCAGGTCTCCCAGCCTGGAGATGGCGATCTGTCGTCTTAAAGTGGAACGGGCCGGTAGTTAGAGATCAGCAGATCCGTTTGTGGCTTTTGTCTCCTTTTGCCAATCTCATACTTGCCCTTCTGCGGTCGGTGCTGCTGGCACTACTGGCTTTCTGCTTGATCGATTTTCGCCACTGGAAAGCGCCCAACAAGAAAGCGGTTGTTTCTTCGGCCATGGTATTCCTGTTTCTCTTTCCCGCAGCAGCATCGGCGAAAAACGATATCGCAGGCTATCCCCGGCCAGAGCTGTTAGAGCAACTTCAAAAACGCCTCCTTGAAAGGCCTGACTGCCTCCCTAATTGCGCAGAAAGCCCCAGAATGCATCTCTCTGCAAGCCTTGAGCAGTTGCGTATCCTCTTCTCGGTGCATGCTGCGGTGGAGACGGCTGTGCCTCTGCCCGGATCCCTGACATCCTGGCTGCCCAAACAGGTTCTCGTGAATAACCAGCCGGCGCAGGGTCTTTTCAGAGATAAAGAAGGTATTCTGTGGGTACATCTTCCCCAAGGGATACACACGGTGACGGTGATCGGGAATGTTCCAGCCGGAAGGTCGTTTCAAATCCCTTTGCCCCTAAGGCCGCGCCATGCCACAGTGGAGAGCACTGGCTGGAGAGTTGAGGGCATGCGCAATGACGGACAAGTTGAGGCAAGCATAAGACTGACCAGGTTGGCAAAAAACGGAGCTAAAGACCTTGCCGCAAGTGAGGCCACTATTGCGCCCTTCTTCCATATTGAACGTGTCTTGTCTCTGGGCCTGAACTGGCAGGTTAGAACAAAGCTAACCAGAATGACGCCGGAAGGCACGCCGATCATGGTCTCCGTGCCGCTTATTGATGGGGAATCTGTTACAACCGAGGGGATCCGTGTGGAAAATGGACATGCGCTCATCCATATGGACCCTGAAATGCGTGAGGTTGTTTGGGTTTCGACTTTGAAAAAATCATCCGTGATTGAAATGAAGGCGGCGGAAGCTGTGCCCTGGGCTGAAACCTGGGCCCTGGATGCAAGCCCTGTCTGGCATTGTGAGTTGTCGGGTATTCCCGTGATTCACCATGAAGACAGGGAGGGATACTGGAAGCCTCGCTGGCAGCCGTGGCCCGGCGAAAGAGTAACTATCAGCATCTCTCGACCCAAGGCCCTTTCGGGCAAGCTATTGACTATAGATGAAGCAAAACTTGATTTGACTCCGGGTAAGCGTTTTACCAAAGCAAGCATTTCTATGAACCTGAGGTCCAGCAAAGGCGGGCAACACCAGATGGCATTGCCTGCCGGTGCAAGACTTATGCAGGTCAAAATAAATGGAAAGAGTCAGCCCATAAGGCAGGAAGCAGGCAAGATTCTGATTCCGCTGCAGCCAGGTGGCCAAACCATCTATGTGGAATGGCTCCAGCAAGCACAGTCCGGTCTTGTAACGCGGGCGCCATTGGTCAGCATTGGACCGGAGGCGGTCAATGTAGGCGTCATTTTTCATATGCCACAAAGCCGCTGGCTCTTGTGGACGGCCCGCGCCCGATTAGGCCCTGCCGTGCTATTTTGGACATATCTGCTTGTTGTGGTCCTGGCGGCCCTGTGTTTGGGAACGATTACCTGGACACCCTTGAAGCGCCGCCATTGGTTTTTGTTGGGCCTCGGTCTGACCCAGGTGCAGCCGGTCATGGCGATTTTGGTTGTTGGGTGGCTGTTTGCCCTTGGGTTACGAAAAAAACGTTCACCTTTGCCCCAAACCTTTTATTTTAACATGACGCAGGTGTTACTTGTCTTTTGGACAGTCGCTGCTCTCATGTGCCTGTATCTGTCGGTTCATGCAGGTCTTCTCGGCATTCCCAGGATGCAGGTTTCCGGCAATGGTTCATCAGATTTTTTGCTGCATTGGACCTATGACAGGATTGGTTCCACCATGCCTCAGCCGTGGGTTCTGTCTGTGCCGCTTCTTGTGTTTCGTATATTGATGCTTTTCTGGGCGCTCTGGCTTGCCCATTCTCTCTTGAAATGGCTTCGTTGGGGTTGGCACTGCTTTAGCGAAGGGGGCCTCTGGAGGAAGATTTCTTGGCGCAGGAGGAAACCGTCCCCGCCTCCTCTGCCCTCTGGTGAAAAGGTCGAAGAAGGTACGCCACAGAGCTGAACCCGTGAACGGTTACAAAATCACTAACTCGCAAGGGGTTGAGAACTCTACAAAACAGGAAAAACTATGAAAATTTCTGAACAAGATGCTAAGCTTTTCTTTGATTTGATGTGGGCACTCCAGTTTTTTGTAAATCAGAAGCTCAAAATTCTTACCAACGTAAAGAGTTTAGATGACTATGCTGAGTGTTCTGCTGAAGAAAAATTTGAAGTCCGGAAAGCTCTTTATGGAGACACGAAACTGATTGCTTCCTTTGTTCAGGAAAACCCTGAAAATTTTTCTGAAGAGAAACTCTCAATTGTCTCTGATTGGAAAAACTTTATTGAAGGAGGCTTTCACATTGAACGATTTTTAAAGAGATACGCCGTTTTCATTAAAGACGCTGATGTATATGGAGTGATGGGCCTTTATCAAGGTTTCGATGAGTTGGTTGATCGTTCCCAGCTCCCTCTATATGTGCAGACTGTTCTATTACCATTTAAGGGAAAAATTGTATACGATGGTTTTTTTCAAGTATACAATGTCCATTTTGGTGGTGGAATCAAGCGCGGTTTAAGAGAATCCTATATGACAGCAAAACAAAACAGTCGTATTATCGAAAGTTTTGAACCAACTCAAAAGGGAACTCAAAAGAAAAAACCGAGCAAACCTTTAATAAATTGGATGCCTGAATTAAACGAACTTGCCGGCAAAGCAAAAAAATTACGTGGAAGCTCCGAACATCCGGCAATTTATGGTCTGGCATTCAGTTTGGTAAAGGCGAGTATAGAATTCGCTCAAATAGCGGTATCTGATTCAGATGACCTGGCTCATCTCTGTAAATCTTTGAGGAAAGTGGAACGAGCATTAAGTAAATCAAATACGGTACTTAATCGAGAAGAATATTAGTCAATAAAAAAGCCGAACGAACAGAATTCAGGTGACACAAAAAGCCGGCGTAATTCCGTGCAAATTTGACATGTCTTGGTCGTGTGCAACTGATCCGCGGCGCTTCGGAGCTGCAATTCGGAAACACCTGGCTTAGCCCTCCCCACCCGAGCCTCCCTGCTTTTATGGACACCTGTGTTGACATTTAGTCCTTGACATATCCCGAAGTGCATGATAATTTTGTGACATTTTGCGGGGCACATTTCGGAATATATTGGACAACTTACCAAATTTATAGGCTATTTTATAAGAAAGCTTGGGACAATGCAAGGGACATATAAAAGGACACATCCATGGCTCAAGTTCTCTGCCGATCTTCGGCAGACCCCAGCGAAACTGTGGATCATGCTGGGTGAATGCCAGTCCAAATGTGAGCACATAGCGAGAGTGCCACTGAGGCCCTCCACAGCGGACCACTTATATCGAGTTTATCTTGCTAAAGGGGTTCTCGCAACCACAGCCATTGAAGGAAACACGTTGTCCGAAGAAGAAGTACTCCAGCACCTGGAGGGCAAACTCAATCTTCCACCTTCTCGGGAGTACTTGTCACAAGAGGTTGACAATATTGTTTCTGCGTGCAACAGGATTCTAAAGGCCATTGCTTCTGGTGAGGTTCCGCCAAACACTGTTGACGACATTCGCGACCTGAATCGAACCGTGCTTGACAGACTCCAAGTCGAAGAGAGTGTTGTGCCCGGCGCAATCCGGCGGCACTCCGTTACTGTGGGGCGCTACCGCGCCGCTCCCGCAGAAGATTGCGGGTACTTACTTGAGCAGCTTTGCCACTGGTTGAACAGCGAAGATTTCACTCCTCCTGAAGGTTTCGTTATTGGCTATGCCATTCTCAAGTCAATCATTGCACACCTTTACCTGGCCTGGATTCACCCATTCGGTGATGGCAATGGTCGAACTGCCAGACTGTTGGAGTTTCAAACCTTAATCTCCTCTGGTGTGCCTGCAGCGTGCGCCCATCTGTTGAGTAATCATTATAACCTCACCCGAACGGAGTATTACAGACAACTTGACTCTGCGAGCAAGAGCGGAGGCGCCATAGGGCCCTTCTTGGTCTATGCTGTGCAAGGATTCCTTGATGGTCTCCAAGAGCAGTTGGGCGTGATCTGGGAGCAGCAGTGGGATGTTACGTGGAGGAACTATGTGCATGAATCCTTCAGAGACAGGCACTCCGAAACAGCGGAGCGGCAGCGACACTTAGTGTTAGACCTCTCCCTGCAGAAGGAACCGGTGCGAATGTCTGCCTTGCCCGAGATTAGTCCGCGTTTAGCGAAAGCTTACGCACGGAAGACGCGAAAAACGCTGGTTCGTGACGTCAACGCTCTCCGAAAGGCGAACCTTATCGTTAGGGATAGGAAAGGCTACCGAGCACATCGAGAGATCATCCTTGCATTCCTGCCACCGAGAGCTGTGCAGGATACGGAAACCGCTGTCGAATAGAGGTGGCTGCGGCCAGCCCCGAACATATCACTGCACCAGATCGCTTACAGCGCCTGGTGAGTTCAGCCGTAGGCAAGCTTGCCCACGTGCTCGCGGCTGATCCGCAGCGATTTGCGAAACCAGGAGAGAATATGAACAAAAGAGAGTTTGTTCAAGCCCTGGCAAATGGCAGAATTGACGTGCTTCAAATATTTATCGATACGATGGGCCAGATCGGAGCTGACTACTGTGTCATTGGTGGTCTAGCTGTCAATGCCTATGCCGAGCCGGTCGTCAGCTTGGATTTGGATATCGTTATAGCTGCTACTGACACAGAGACACTGTGCGAAGCCGCAGCACAGCACTTCAAGGTTGAGAGTTTCCCTCACAGTATCAATCTGAACAGCAGTGAGTCTGATCTGCGAATCCAACTTCAGACTGCCCCCCGCTATCAAGCATTTATTCCGGATGCGAAATCAAAAGATGTTTTAGGATACCAACTCAAAGTGGCATCTGTTGAGGATGTACTCAAGGGCAAAGTATGGGCATATAGCGACCAACAGCGAAGAATGAGCAAACGGCAGAAGGACTTGGTGGACATAGTGCGTCTCATTGAAGCATATCCGCAGCTCACCGATCAGGTTCCTGTTGAGATACGAAACAAATTTGTATAGGAAGCGCACCGCGAATAATCGGTTGAAGAAGGATTGGCAAATCCGCTGCGCTTCTTTGCCAACTTCCTAACCGCAGTGTTATGCGTAAATAAAAATGGATATGCCAGACAGTATTAAAGCCGAATTAGCGGTATGGAATAATGGTAAAGGAATCGACATAGAGTCATGGGTGGGGTGTGAAGGGAACTTTTCCCTAGCTGTTGGTTATGCCAGAATTTTCTGGCCGGAGTTTGTCGAATTTGATGGTTATATTCTTCGAAAAGGCTTTTCGGAAACTTCATTGAGAGGATTTGAAAGTCAAGAAGGAAGCACTAGAAAATCAACTGAGTGGGTAATGAATCATTTGCATATAGCGGATATTCATCACTATGGATGCAAGGATATATCGAAAGATAAAATAAAGTTAATTGGTAGAGTGTTGAAAGAAATCTATGAAGCTAAGCTAACGCAACAGTTTCCTGAGAGTCCCTGCATTGTTGAGTTTCATGAGCCAGAAGGCGAAGAGGATTTATTGGAATATCAATTGTCTTTTTGGCAGGCCAAACATGAAGAAGAAAACGCGTAACAAGTCAGTGAACCGGACGTCAAACCCGCCGCTTGGCTTTGTGTTTGCCGCCGGTTAGTTCCAGCGTTCGGATACAATAGGAGGAACATTATGGAATCAGTAGATCAGTTGGCAAGGAAAGCATTCGGGCTTCAACCGACTGAACGTATTCGATTAGTTGAGGCAATTCTATATAGTCTTGACAAGCCCGATGCAGACATTGAGCAGAGCTGGATTGCCGAATCAGAGTTTTGATATGACACTTTTTCGCCGGCCATGAACATCAATAGCCGCGTTGCTCAGGCTTGCAATAGCCAGACCAGATGTTCCGCGCCTTCGCGCCTTGCTCTTGATGCTCATGACTCACCGAGAAAATCGCCATTTATAACCTTTCTTTTTGAACCATTAAGAGGTCAATGTCAAACCAGAAAAGAAGAGGCGAATGTTTCTCCTGAATCTATTTTATAAGAATGCCCGGATTAATGGATGTGGGAAGTTTTGCGTTGATAAAGATCACGACAAGATTCGAAAATGGACCCGGCTACCCTCAGGCAAAAAAAGCCAAGAGCTCCTTAGGCTTATGGCGGTCGCCTGCGGGGGAACTGATTTTGTACCCCATCTCCCATACAAGCTGGAGGAATTGTTGCGCAATCCTTTTGAATCTCTTGCAATTGAATTCATATTGGCTCGCCATGCTCCTGGTGATAGGAGCCCCTACCATCCAGCAATTACCGGCAATGGAGTTAAAATATACCTTCCTGGAAAGGCTGAGACCATTAAGAAAAAGGATTACCGTTACCTTCCCGAAAAGCTGAAAATTTGGAAACCTAAAATCGGAGACGGTAATTTAAACTACTTCCTTCTTGGATATGGCCATCAATTAAATCACTTTAATGATAAGGATAACTTTGATTTTAGTGATACTTTTCATCGTATCGTCAGGTTTCACACCCTTTTTAACCCAAATGCACATGTCACTAATCCTTATGATTATCTCGTCAGGCTTCATTATAAGGCAGTTCTGAAGTCCCGTTATCCTGGTCAATTGATTATCCAATTACTCACCCATCTGTTAAAGAAATATTTTTCCATTAATACCGAGCCGTGGCTTGAAAGAACGGTAAGTTTTGAAAAAGAATGGGAAAACCTTTTACCCTGGCAAAAACGGGCTGTAGTTCCAATCATAGATACTGTTCGTCACGTTTATGATGCGTCCCCTAACATAGCAGATCCCCTTAATAAACGAGGGGTCATGTTATTGGATCGACCGGATCGTTTCTGTACCCCGAAAAGTTTTCCGTGCTGGATTACTGCTATGGACCGTCTGCTACCCAATGTTCAGTTCGTAATCACCCTTTCGCAAAAAGCAGACCTGGCCTTCCCCAACGCTGTTCGAAGGCGGCGTCTAAAACTTCCTGTGATAATCAACCGACCGAAACAAAAACCTGCGCCCCGGCTGAGGTCAAGAGATATTCTTCTTATTGATATAGACAGCCGGTTACCAAATTTAGCATTGATGAAGCTCAGCAGTCATTTCAAGATGCAGGGAAAGCGGGTAATCCTTGCTCACAGGGACGATCGGATAAAAGGCGTGGAAGAAGTTTATGCAAGTTGTATTTTCTTTCATTCCAAGACAACATATCATGTCAAGAAACTACGTGAACATTATGGGAATGGGCTAATTGTCGGGGGCTCCGGTATCGATGTCAAACTCCGTCTTCCTAAAAAGATAGAAAATCTACCGGCTGATTACAGCCTTTACCCTGAACTTAAAGACAGGGCAATCGGTTTTCTCACACGGGGATGTCCGTTTAAATGCCCCTTTTGTATAGTACCGGTTAAAGAAGGTAGAGTAAAACAGGTCAGTGATCTTGATGCATTGCTGCAAAATCGACTGGGAAAACTGATTTTACTGGATGACAATATTCTTTCTCATCCCAACTGCAATTTTTTTCTGGAAGAAATGGTGAAACGAAATATCGAGGTTAATTTCAACCAAACACTGGATATTCGACTAATTGACAAGGAAAAGGCGAAGCTGTTAAAGCGCATTCGGCCTTCGAATGTAAGGTTTACCCGTCGAGTTTATCATTTCAGTCTCAATGACACGGGGAACTTAGACCTGGTCAGACGTAAATATCAACAATTAAAATTTACCCATAGCGATAACGTCGAATTCATTTGCATGTATGGTTATAACACAACTCTGGCAAATGATTTGGAGCGATTTCGCTTTTTACGGTCACTTCCCGGAGCTTATGTGTTTGTTCAGCGTTATCAACCAATACGCGAGGGGCCACCACCGGATCTGTCAAATTTCTTTGATGACCATGCTGATGACCATATCGATGAATTGACCAATATCCTCTTTCCTCAAAATATGAAAAGCATGGAAAAATATTATCGCTGGTTGAGTAAATTGTATGCCCAAACATTTGGCAAATTGCATACCGGGCTGGTTGATACGATTTTCAGGTATAATAATAGGCAATCAAAGGGACGCTATATTGCATCATTAGCCAGATTGAAGCCGGTGTAGAAAAAAATGGGGTGAAGTCTACGTTTGACCCTTGTTGTTAATTCACAGAAATCGAGGGCAATAAATCGAGGATAAGATGTCACTAATCTCCCATTAAATAAGGGTTTTTGCTTTAGAAACGTAAAGTGTTTATTTGAAGCAAGTATCTTTATGCTTTAGACGTAACCTATTGATTATACTGCGATTCATGGTAAGGACATATTCTTACTGTTGAAATCGTATCAAATAAAGCCTTTACATTTTTATAACAAAGAATACGCTGTATCAAGGCTCTTCAAGGAAAATTCGCTTGAAAAACTCCCTTCGATATGTCTGTAATTAGTCAAGATTCAAGGGGGCATAGAAGTTCAGGAATAAAGATAAAAAATCAGAAAAAATATTGGAATAAGAGAAAATAGACTGCTGATGGGTCAAACGGAGACTTGACCCCTTATTTTCCTTGTTTTAATGGCAATTATACAATGATCCAAAGGGATGCATTTAAAGAAGGACTTATTTATTCTTTGAAAAAAGAAGGCTTCTCTGATTGTTACACGTTTTTTCGGCTAAGCGAGTCCTTTGATATTTTTGGGAATCTGACTATAATCTCAAATGCTGCAAAAGATGCAATTTATGATGCCTGTGGAGAAATTTCAAATACGACAAAAGGCACTATTGCAGGAATAGTTGTTGACAAGAATGATCAAGTATTAAGTGGCGCCGAGGTTTTTATTGAACCACCTTCAGGTAACATTTATTATCTTGATGCAAACAATTTACCCAATCTGCCTTTAGCACAAACAGGATACTCCGGAAAATTTGTTATACTAAATGTTGCCCCCGGTAGCTATCGGATTTCAGCTAACCTCGATGGACAAAAGGTGTCTGTCATTGGCCCTGGAATAATCGTTCGCGAAAACTCGATTACAGTGGACGCCCTTGTAGATAAATCTGGTCTTGCTACCGGTGAAGGATGTGGCAATTTCGTTACATCCGACCTTTGGATCAAAGCCGTGATCAATAGTGAAGAGCAAGGCCCAATAGAGGCAGTCTGGAAAAAGGGTGGTGAAGACACCACATCTCGCGGAGATCGGGTGATATGGGGGCATTTCTATGCCAGCCCCAACGATGTTACCTGGGGCAGTGAGAACAATCCGGACCTTTTTGTCAAGATCTGGTTTGATGTGAGCGGAAGGGTAGATGTAAATTACTTCCATGTGTCGGTACCGGAAATAGAGGTCTATTCAGACTATCCGTATGATGGTACCCCTGATGAGCATGGCACTACCACAATGTCCAGAAGATACATCAGACAGTATTATGAAAACGGCCAGAGCCATATGGATGCAAATTACGAGGATGGGAATCCTCCAGCAGGATATTGGCCTACTGGCAACCCTTCAGGCTACTCCATAATCAACGCTCTCGGGATTGGCAGCATAATCAATACTGAAGAAAAAGGCCCCATCGATGCGGTGTGGCGTTTGGGAGGCCAGGACACTACTTCCAGAGGGGACCAGGTGGTCTGGGGTCATTTTTATGCGAATCCTTCGGATGTTACCTGGGGCAGTGAGAACAATCCTGATCTGTTTGTCAAG
>MAXP01000203.1:0-2416 GCA_001751085.1 Desulfobacterales bacterium C00003060
GTAGGCTCTGTATTTTCAGTCATATTCGGTTTTCTTACGAGAGAGGAGTGGATACCCCCCTTATCTGCGAAATCTGTGGATTAAACAGGTCACGCACAACTCCGGAGGAGCCGAGTGGATGCAGTGAGAGGGAAACAGCCCGAAACAGGACACGTCGAAGCCGGAAAGCAGTGGAAGTTTTCGGAAATCATTGCCGAACCAAGGATTCGTGAGAGATGGGAAAAGGTCCGGGAGTATTTCTTCCTGCGAGAGTCGACCTATGACATGACGAACCGGTGCAATATCAGGTGTGAAGGATGTTATTACTACGAAGGCGATAAACAGTTTGCCAAGGAAAACAGGGACCCGGATGCATGGCGCAGGCTCATGGAGGAGGAGAAGGCAAGGGGTATCACTTTCGTTGTTCTTGCAGGGGCCGAACCCTCCCTGGTACCCGAGCTGTGTGAGGTCTGCTTTGAGAAGATCCCCTTGGGAGTGATTGCGACCAATGGATTGAAGTTGATCCCCGAATCCATCAACTACAAGATACATATCTCAGTCTGGGGAAATGATGAAACCAGTTTGAGGGTCCGAGGCGCAAAGAATATGCTTCTCAGACAGATCAAGAATTACAAGGGTGACTCCAGAGCGGTATTTGTCTATACATTTACCCGGGACAATATTGACCAGGCGCAGGAGGTGACACGAATACTAGCAGATAATCAATGCAAGATTACATTCAACGTGTTTTCGGCACCTGTAGGATATGACGGGTACTTGCGTCACACAGCGGCATCGCTGGAACTTACCCGGAAAATGATGACCGAACTGATGTCAACATATCCCGAGACCGTGCTTTTTTCCCACTACAATGTTGTGGCCCACACCCACAAATATGGCTTGCATGACCTTTATTCATGTTCATACCCGCGGATGAATCCATCCAGTGATATCGGGCTCGGCCGTTCTTTCAGACAGTATCGAGCAGATCTCACATGGGACAGAGACGTTGCCTGCTGCGTCCCGGACACGGACTGCGCAGACTGCAGACATTATGCTGCCGGCAGCGCTGTGGTTACGGCCAGGTTGTTTCGCCACGCAACCGATCCGGGTACTTTCAAGTCCTGGCTTGACTATGTTGACACATATCTTTCCGTATGGGTGACCGGCTACGAAAAAGGCCAAAACCTCTGTAGTAGTCCTGTCCCTCCACCAGGGTTCGATACAAGCAGTACCCAAAGAGGTCTTGGATCATGAAAACGGTTAGTTCATTGCTGGATGAGGACTGGCACCAACGATACAAGAGGATATCAAAGCTCAATATCCGCAGCTCGATCTATGATGTGACCAATCGATGTAACCTGCGCTGCAAAGGGTGCTTCTTTTTCTCTTCGGGTGAACATGAAGTGGCCCGTGAAGAGATGGATGTGAGAAAATGGGAGGCATTTGTTGACAGGGAAACAGAGCGGGGAGTTAACCTTGCTATACTCATCGGTGGGGAGCCGACCCTGTGCATGGACAGAATAGAAGCCTTTTACACGCGGCTGCCGACGTTTTGTGCGACCAATGGCCTCATCAAGGTTCCCAGGGATCGATTTCCGGACATGATAGTCGGTATTTCGCTGTGGGGCGATGCGGAAGCTGAAAAGATCCTCAGGGGAAAAGACACTTTTGCCGTGTCCAGCAAGAACTACGAAGGTGATCTCTATGCCTACTATCTGTATACGATTACACCCAAGCAGATCGGAAAGACCGAACATATCATAAGAAGAATTGAAGACGTTGGCCTGAAAGTCCATATGCAACTTCTGTCAAATGATGAAGGGGTGGATGGGTTTTCTTGGAAACCTGAAGAACTCGAAGACATCCGCTCGGAAATGGATGATGTACTCGACAAATATCCTGACACCATTATCTCATCCAAGTACTATCACGAGATTATCACCACAGGCAAAATGATGGGGCGGACCTTCGGGTGGATGGAGTGCCCGTCCGTCACGGCCCCGCTGGACAACAGAGAGCCGCATCCAAAGCGGCTGACCAATTTTATCCGCTGGGCATCGGATCTTCAAACCATGCATCGATGCTGTACATCGGAAACGAGGGATTGCTCCAGTTGCAAAGATGGCGCCGCCCATATGAGCTGGGTCATGGTCAACAAACGGGGTCACATGCGTTCTACCCGTGACCTTCAAAACTGGATCGAGATCTACGAGATGTTCGCCAAGCTGTATCAGTTCATTCCGTGGTAAGGGTACAAGGTGTGCGTAGTCCATACCTCCTTTGAACCCCTGAACCTTTGAACCCCTGAACGCTTACCTTTAGACTTTAGGCACTTCCTATTCGTCATATGGATTCAAAAACAGCCGTAATTGTCGCCTATGATGCAGTGTCGCCTTTGGGGATCGACCTGGAAGCCCAATGGAGGCGTGCAATC
>MAXP01000203.1:2459-4681 GCA_001751085.1 Desulfobacterales bacterium C00003060
CAGGTCGAAGATATTGATAGCCTGCCCTATCTTTTCCTGAAACCCCGTGAACAGGCCTGCTGGTATTCTCCGATATTCAAATATGCGATGCTCACGGTCCAACGCGCCCTTGAAAAGAGTGGCATAGAGATCAGCCCCGATAACTCTCATCGAGTGGCGGTGACCTATAGCTCGGCAGTGGGCGGGCTGGATGCCGTATTGCATGCAGATCGCCGTATGGTTGCCGAGGGGAAACTGCCCCATCCCTATGCGAATCCCAATTCATGCATCAACATGGTAAGTGGCAAGATATCAATGCTGACCCGTGCCAGCGGGCCAATTGTGTCCACTATTACTGCTTGCGCGACCGGACTCACGTCGATAATCGTCGGAGCAATGCTCCTTGAGCAAGGACGTGCCGACATGGTCATTTGCGGGGCGGTTGATTTCGCCTTGGTTGAACCGATTGCCGCCGGATTTGCAACCATGAACGGCTCTTACTTTCCCAAGGAAGGTGAGGAAGAAGAACCTCCGCAGAAAGCCAGTCGTCCGTTTTCTATACACAGGAGGGGTTTTGTCCTGTCCGAGGGTGCGGCTGCCATTGTCATTGCAACAAGGGAATTCGCCCAAGCCAACGGTTTGAAATACGGCATTGAGATCGCCGGATGGTCTATGACGTCAGATGCTCATCATTTTGTGGCTCCCAACCTTGAAACAGTAAGACGATGTATCGCGGAAACCATAGGCCACGCCGGTATAGCACCGCGGGATATTGATGCGGTCAATGCCCACGCTGCATCCACAAAAGTGGGCGACAGGGTTGAATTCGATGCTCTCAAGATGGTTTTTGACGGCCGGTTGCCGCCGGTTACCGCAAACAAGTCCCTGATGGGCCATGCCATGGGGGCGTCCAGCGCTATCGAATCGGTGTTTACGATCAAAGGAATGCTTGATGATGTTCTGCCTCCGACTATCAACTATCGGCCTGACCCGGATATGGAGTTGGATTGTATCCCTGAAGGTGTGCGACGGATTCGTCAGGAGCATGTATTAAAAAACGCCTTTGGTTTCGGCGGCTGTAATTCCTGTGCTGTTTTTCGTAGAATAGAATAGAGTTGAACCCACGATATGAAAGCACCAAAGAATAGACGGGTATTCGTCATCGGCTATGGCGCGGCAACCCCCCTTGGCAAGACCTTCGAAAAGACATGGGAACGTGCGGTTCAGGCCCAGGCCGGTCTCAGAATAATATCGAGATGCGAAGTGAAATCCCGCAGTAACGTAGTGGGTGAGATTCCCGAATGGGACCCGGGCTCGTTGGACTTCGTCGACAGGAAAGAAGCGTGCAACTGGGATGCCGATTATGTTTTTCTAACCATGGCGGTTTGCAAAGAAGCAATGGAACGGTCGGGACTCATGATGGACAAAGATACCGGCCCGAGGACAGCCTGCCTGATGGGTTCGGCACTCAACGGAACCGATTCCTTTCGCGTTGCAATGGACAGTTATGTCAACATGGGGCCATACAAAGTCAGCCCATATCTTTTGCCAAACCTGTGCGCCAATCTGCCTGCCGCCAAGGCCGGTATCATGCAAGGGTTTACAGGTCCGATATTTTCACCGCAGGGCGCCTGCGCTTCCGGCAATTATGCCATCGGTATTGGGGCACGGATGATTCGGGACGGGGATTGCGATTTCGTTCTTGCCGGCGGTGTTGATACCTGCCTGATCCCTGAGATTGTCCAAGGATTCGCCAACATGCTGGCTACAATCAAGATCGGCCCCAAAGATCGTGCATATGCGGATCCATCACAGGCGTCCCGGCCTTTCAGTGTTGACCGGAAAGGGTTCGTTCTTTCCGAAGGATGTGGGGTAGTCGTCCTGGCAGCGAAAGATGTGCTGCAGGCCTGCGGTTTAACACCCAAAGCTGAGGTGATGGGCATCGGCTGGACCTCTGATGCCTTTCATTTTACTCTCCCAAGACCGGAAACCGTTGTCCTGGCAATGCGTAACGCTATTGACGATGCCGGTCTTAATCCTGAAGATATTGACTATGTGAATGCCCACGCCACATCAACAACAAAGGGTGACAGTACGGAGGTCGAGTGTCTCAGGGGAGTGTTTGGCAGACACCTCGAGCGAATTCCGGTGTCATCAAACAAGTCCCAGATCGGACACACCCTTGCGGCGTCTGCCGCCATCGAGGCGGCCCTGAGTATCGAAGCCATGCAAAATGGACTGAT
>MAXP01000203.1:4708-4936 GCA_001751085.1 Desulfobacterales bacterium C00003060
GATCACGAGTTCATTCTTTCCAATTCATTTGGCTTCGGCGGGACAAACTGCTGTGTCGTGTTTAGAGGTGTATGAATTGAGACCAAAACCCTTTATCCCCAAGGTATTCAGCAACGATAAACGATATGTGAGAGACCAGACCGACGGCAGGGTTTGGCATCGATGTCAGCTCCGTACGCTCTATATGGACACGGACCGTTCGCAGGTCGTATATCATGCCAACTATCT
>MAXP01000204.1 GCA_001751085.1 Desulfobacterales bacterium C00003060
AATTTCATTCTTGAGTGGATAGAATCCGGAACGTTCGAGTGCTTCCAGACAAAGCTGCCGGGGCAAGTCTCTGACGCCGAGTTTGTCCAGCCACGCTTCGAGTTCTGCGGAATCAAAGTCCTGAAGATCAAGCCATATCCTCGCGTCTGTCCCTTGGACTGCATCGGCTGCTCCGTCGGGTTCGAGCTGCTTCAGTTGCAGGGTATCATCGATCTGGTAAGAGTTAGCTATCATGGTTTATCCTTTCTCGGAGTTCAAGCATGATGCCTTGATCTACTTGAATTAACCCTCGTTTTGGTCGATCAAGATCAATTATGATAAAAACGATCAATGCCATTAAGAATGAAACTAGGAGCGTTGGTATAAGAACGCGTTTGCCGCTTAATCCGGTTGAATAACCTATTATTCCACCAGTCGAGATAAAGACGATAAATAGTAAAAGTAATACGATTTCCGGAACATGCATTTGGAGGAAACCATTCCTTTTTCCCTGACTATCGATAACGCCATTTAAGGATGTGACAAAAGCGCCGGTTGTCACCGGGCGGGGATCGTCACGCGTCGCCAACACCGCCAAGTTCCAGAGGTCAATTTGGATATCAGAAATTTGCTTGTTGTATTTTTTACGCTCATCCTGCTTCGTAAGGTCGATTTTACCTATAGCAATACGCAAATCGATATACTTTTTGAACAGCTCAGCGGCCTCATTTTTGTATTTCGCCGGCAACAATTGAACTCTGAACACTGCAGTTCCAATTGAATTGACTTCATCGATCAAAGCCTGACTTCGATTATCATACCGTTGCATAGCCATGGTAAAGGTAAACCCCAACAACAAAGCCAATAATCCGAGTACGCTGGCCTGGACAGAGGCGGTTAGCGACTTGATTTCGGTATCACTGCGGTTTTGAACGAAACGGCCTATTCGGAAGGCAATCTCTTTATTCAAAACGATTAAAATAAAAAGGACGGCCGTTATGGTGATACTGCTGTAACTGAAAAACAAATCTAATTGGGGCATAAGTTATTCTCTTTTCGCCTAATATATTTCATATATTTGTGCGCCTGTGTATCTTCTATGTATCTATAATTTTGATAGTTATTTAGACCACTCTCTACTCAACCGCTCGCGGTTTCGGGAATGCCCAGCTTCCGTTCAGGATCTCCTTCTTCGGTTTATAAAGCCTCACGATATAATTCCAACCCGGTACGATGGGCAGGAAGTTGGGCTGCTTGGGGTCACCACCAAAGTGGATAGTGATACTACCGTCCTTGTCTTTCTTGGCCGTGACGTTGTTGAAGGAGTAGGCCTTGTACTTGTTGACTGGCATCCAACCTTCCTCGTCGTAAAGGGTCACGGACCAGAAGGCATCTACCGGCACATCCTTCGCGGTGAGTGTGTAGGGGGTCTTGCCGTCGTTCTTTTCAGGAACCACGTTCACATAACTAGCAGCCTCTGCCGGAAGCCCGCCCCAGCCGAGTGCGGCGCCCAGCATCCAGTAGACCGGGTCCAGATCCTCTTTCTTGCCGAATATCTTTCCCGCATCCGTGACCGTGGCGGCGACCACATTGATCGTGGCACGCATCTTCTCCACTTCGTCCCTATTCCAATTGGGCACTTCAAATTTCCCGATATCAGCCTGCTTGACGCGGACCGCATCCTGGAGCCGGTGCGCCGCCTTCACGTCCTTCTCATCGTTCGGATCCATAAAGGTTCGAATGACCAGACACACATACCGCGTGCCCACCTTCTCTTCTGTCAGGGTGCCTGTCCTGGGACCGTAGAGCCCCCAGATCGAATGATCCTGACTCACGATCATCAAGGACTGATAGCGCCCTTCGGTTTCCGGAAGCGTGACCGTGAGCGGAGACCTTAGGTCAAACACGCCAAACGAGTACAGTGTGTCCCGGTTGCCGCGAACGGTAACCTGGTTGTCCACGTCGTAGGGCTTCCGGAAATGCTCGAACTTCCCAAAGTTGTTGTAGCTCTCGATGTAGCCTTTCATCTGAAAGTCCGATTCGGCACGGACGTAGTTCTGGGCGGTCACCTGAACGGACTTCTGTGCGGAGCCGGGCTCCGAGACGACCGGCCCGTCCATCAGCTCGAACTCCCCCGGCCGCCAGGTCTTGTCGAACCAGGGGTCCAACGGCCCATAAAGACGCAGGGCAGCGAACCAGCCTTTTTTGGGCACCGTTTCGATCCAGTTCGCCTCCTTTCCCTCGGGTGCCTTCGGCCCGAAGTAGAGATCCACCGAGCCGTCCTGGTTGATATCCAGATTGTGCCGCTTGTTGTTCTTGGCCGGGAAAGGCTGCCCCGTCTGAAGCTGCGAGCGGGTTTGCGGGTCATACACCACGATCGACCAAAAGTCCTTGGCCGGAACATTGGCTGGGATGTTCAGTTTGTAAGTCTTGCTGCCATCCAGATAGTCACTGTTCTTATCGACTGCGATCATCGCGTACTGCGAACCTGCTCCCACCATCTTGTTGACCATCGCCGGGGTGTTGACCGTTCCCATATAGAAGCAGAGGGTACGCGCGTCGAGGTAGCGGCCTCCCTGGCCTTTGTCCTTCAAGAATTCGTGGCTGCCCCCGACGAATGCGGCAAACCAACCGCTGTTCTCGTAGAGGAACGCTTCCTTCATGTGGGCGCGGAAGAAGATCGCTCGTGCGGTGGCGTTCCCGACGGCCACGGCCTTGGTGAGCAGGTCCTTTGTCCGCGCATCCGGTTTGAACGGCTTCCCTTTCTCGATCCCGATGGAAGCGATCATCCCGCGCAGTTCCAGATCAATCAGTGAAAGGGGCTCGCGTTGGATGATGTGGTTGAGCTCCTCGTAGAAATGGAAGTTATTGGCGTGAATCGTGTTGAACGGAACTTCCGAACCACTGATGAAGTTCATCTTTGGCGGGTTTTTCTTGTCTTTGAGCGGGTAAACCTTCAAGCCGTTCTTGAACATGGCATTGGCGGTATCCGGCTTGCCGTCCACGAGGAATCCACGAAGGACCAGCCAGTTCACGTAAGTTGGTGACTTAGCTACGATATATTCCTCGCCGTCCACCTCAGCAAACTCGCCACCGACGGCCGGATCGAGATCCCCTTCGTAATCAGGCGGCAGGATCAGGTACTTTCCACCCTTGCCCTTGTCGAGACCGGGGGCGCCCATATCGACCACGAAGCGCTGCCACGCGTCATCCAGCGTTCCCGGACCACACTTCGGCGGTATCACAACGACCGTCGGCCCATCCCGATCCAATTCGAGGGTAGCAATCGCGTAAACCGTATCCGTGTTTCCGGTGAGGAAAAGTGGATCTGAGTCCATCAGCTTATCAAAGATGACGACGTCGCTGGCGCGCTTCGCGCCAACTTCGGCACAACCCAGGCGAATCGCCTCGATGGAAGTGGCTGGAATCCCGCTAAGGAAGGTCTCTACCCCGCGCATGAAAATCAAGTTGTCGTAGAGCTTCTGCACGGTTGCTTTATCCGGCATGCCGTCGAAGAAATTCAGGTCTCCGATCGGCGTCTTCACATGGTCGGGTGTCAGGATGGACTCCGGTATCCTGTTGTTATAACCGGGGGTGTTTTGCGCGAAAGCTGCCATGCTGCTCCCCAGGAATAGAAGACTCGTCAAAAACAGTAAGTTCATTTTCTGTATCTTATTATTCATGGTTCTCTCTCCTTTCTGCACTAGTTCGTTTGTGCTGAACGTTTCGCTTCAGCGGCGGCGCACCTGCGGGGCGTCCACTGCAACCGAATATCAGCTACTCAAGATGCTTCATCCGAACCTTTCTTCAGCGTCTGAATCAGCTCTTTTTCCAGCTCGCTGACAAGCTGGGCGTATTCCCTGCGGCGAACAGGGGCAACATCGGTAGAGTTACGGGACCAAAACCGAAGGGCATCGAGGTAGGTCAAATAATCGCTGTAAATATCTCTGAAGGTCTCATCGGCCTTGTATCGTTTTTCGATGTAGCTTCGGATTGCGGAAAGATGATCTGGAATTGTAAGGGCCATGGGCAAGTGGCTCCAGCTTAGCGTGGCTCAGCTTTATCTAAAGCTGAGGATAAGGTTGTGAACAAACGTTAGCGTGTTGAATGCTGCCAGCCTACGTTAATGATAATATAAATGTCTTGAAAAATTTGTGAACCTACGTTAACCTAAACTAGGGTTAAACTAGACTGCTTAACAGTGCGTAAATATTCGTTTTCTGCTAAGCGATCGTTACCCGGCATAATCCCACACCCATAACCCGGCAGGTACGCCATAATGGACAGTAACCGCGTAACAGACCCAAAAGCCATCGAGGAACAGCTCCATCGGATTCTGTCCAGCCCTGAATTCGACGCTACAGAGCGTCAAAAAAAATTCCTGCTCTTTGTTACCCAAATGTTTCTTGAAGGGCGGGCCGACGAAATCAAAGGCTACACCGTCGCAACGGATGTTTTTGGCCGCAAAACGGACTTTGACCCTAGCACGGACCCCATCGTCAGTGTTGAAGCAAGGCGGCTTCGCCGGGCTCTGGAGCACTATTATCTGACAGCAGGCAGGCGCGATAGGGTGCGAATCACCATTCCCAAGGGCGGCTATGTGCCGTCGTTTCTTTTTCAGACCGTTGCGAATTCGAGCAATTCGTCACCGGAAACCGAACCCAATAATAATGGGCGGGTAGATCCCTGGCCGTCAGTGCTTATCCGGCCGTTCCAAAGTTTTTCTGAAGGTACGGGATCCGATTACATGGCGGAAGGATGCAAGACGGAATTGGCCATCGAACTGTCCCGTTATCAAGATATCCGAGTGTTCATGGAACCTTCGGATCCGGAAAGGCAGTCCATCGAGGAACCCACGGCGCGGTTTTCAATCGACGGCAGTGTCCGCTATGGGCCCCACAATTTCAATGTGGCGGTTCAGCTTTTCGACCAAAAATCACGCCAACAGGTATGGGGCGATGTTTATGAGTGCAATATGAAGACGGATGATCTGATTGCGTTTCAAAGAGAGACCGCGCAAAACATTGCTGCCAAGATCGCCCAGGAACAGGGCCATATATCTCAAACCCTCTCCCTTGAATCGCAGAACAAGCTGCCGGCGGAAATGGACACCTACGAAGCGCTGCTAAAATTCTATAAACATGAAGCAACCTTCACAAGCGAAACGCTCAAAGATGCTCTGGCTGCGTTGGAAGAGGCCGCGGTCAGAGAGCCTGAATGCTCTCAGGTCTGGACATATCTGGGTCTTCTGTATTGCGAAAACTATACTATGGAATCAATTGAAAGACAGACACCCATCGAAGAGGTCATCCAATTTGCCGAAAAAGGGGTACGCCTGAATCCGTCCAATCAAAGGGCTCGAGTGGTGTTGGCCATGGCTCGCCTGCTAAATAATCAGCTGACAGAGGGACTTGTAGAAGCCAGAAACGCGTTGGCCCTGAATCCCAATTCATTGATCTTTATGGATGTGATCGGACACGTGTTGGCGCTTCTGGGCGATTGGGATGAGGGTACGGGTTTAATAAAAAAGGCGATAAAGCTGAACCCGTATCACAAACCCTATGTCTACCATGTCTTGTGTGCTTACTGGCTCCGGAAAAGAGAGTATGAAAGGGCATATTTGGAGACCTTGAATTTCAGGTTTCCAACGGCATTTTGGGACCCACTACTTCAAGCGGTCACATTGGGTCATATAGGAAGGGCAGATGAAGGAAGTCGATATGCTGAAGCCCTTCTGACGATAATGCCCGATTTTTCAGACCGTGGCCGCATATTAATTAAACATTGGGTGAAAACTGATGAGTTATTCGAATGTATGATTGACGGTTTGAAAAAATCAGGCCTTGAGATTAAATAGCATCTGCTGAAAACTTTATTGTATCGGCCTTCAACCGCACATCCACATATTCCCGTAAATGCAAAGCAATAGGCCTACACAGTTGACAATAAAGCAATCTGTATTACAGAAATTTAGGCCGAGTTACGATTTGTTCCAATATTTGCATGAATGTTGAGATGTGTGAAATGTGTGGGCCTGACACCCATGCCTTCTATGAAGATATGAAACGGATTCGAATCAGGATGGTCCCCTGGTCTTTTTCAGATATAGTTGGAGGGGAAGTATGGAGGATAGCCAAACGGTTTAATTTGTCACAAAAGGATTTATAATTT
>MAXP01000205.1 GCA_001751085.1 Desulfobacterales bacterium C00003060
ATTTACAATAATAAGAGAATATCAGCGATCTTAGTATTGACAATGGTGCTTTTTGCCAGCATGGTTACGGAAGCGTCTGCAGATGTGCCAGAACCTGATCTGAATCCCGGGAACATTACTCCACCATCCAGTATCATCGTTGACATACCCAACGCTATTGATGCTACCGTAAACAACACCGGGACAAAAGATGCGGCTGCTTTTAATGTGGCACTTGCAGTAAACGACACGATTGTAGATACACAAAGCGTATCTAACCTTGAAAAAGATGACAACACCACTGTCAGCTTTACATGGACACCCGCTGTCGCAGGTGATTACATTCTCACGGTAACCGTAGATCCGGAGGATGTGATAAATGAATCCGATGAGACCAACAACAACATATCCCAGGAGGTAACTGCCTGTACCTCTGGCTACATGGGCGGCTCGCTTACAACCTATGCACATGATATGGTCAGGGGCGACCTGCTTTATACCACAGGCAACAGCAAGTATCGCGGGAGTATGGCCTCTGGTGAGACCTACACAGTTGAGTTCAACATCATGGACATACCTCCCGGTGCCGTTGTAAAGACTGCACGCCTTTATTCCTATTGGAGCTGGTCCAAGGACGGTGATGCCAGCATGGGCGTAACCTTTGACGGTGCGATACAGAAACTGGATGCATCCTATACTGACAGGAAAGGTTACGGCACGTCTGACTACCCTTACGGCACATATGCCTACAACGTTGATCTCGCTGGTAATGGTGTGCATACTGCGACAGTTACCAACACAGGTAGTGATACGTTCAGTAACTATGCCATAGGATTACTTGTTGTCTACGAAGACGACGGCAACGAGATAGAATACTGGATCGATGAGGGAGCAGATATTATATCTGCCAAATCCGGTGTAACGCCTGAGCAGGCAACCACAAATGCGCCTTTTGACGGAATTGTTACCCTTACTGATGTGGAATCTGCAAGTTTGATCACGGTTGTTCCATCAGGTGATAAGGGTCTCAATACCCTGCTGTTCAACAGCTTCACCGAATCCGGCATCTGGAATAACACCACCATAGCTGTGGAAGAACGGGATGTTACGTCGCACATAACCTCAACCGGCAATCTGGCACAGTTGAAGGACAATGAGGACTTCCTGATGCCAAGCGGAGCATTCCTTGTGCTGCAGCGGCACACTTATCCATCAGTGCTTGTGGTTGAAATAGAGCCTCCTGTTGAGGGGGCATCGGCATCAAAAGGCATCCCGGGATTTGGAGCAGTGCCCACAATTACGGTGATCATGATTATCTCTTTACTGATATTCAGGAAATGCAAAAAGTGAAATCATTAACGACTGATGAACCGATGCTACGATATATTTCCGTATATAGGATAGTTGCACCTGCCAGCTAAAAGGTGTTTCAACATGATTTGTTGAATGCAGGCCAAGAGAGGTAGGCACTTCTTCTTACGGCATTGTCCGGTGAAGAACGCACCCCCCTCACTCCTACGACTATATGGCAATTTAACATGTTATAGCCCAGATTTAACAGGTGTCTGGTTATTGCTTAAGAGATTACGTATGCCGATCAAAGGTTTTAGCTCCCGTGAGATGGATTCTCATTAGATCAATTCAGTACAGCCTTATATTCTTTCCACCCTGAACACCCGGTCATTCTTCCTTACCCTGCTTGCAACCCTCAACCCCACATCCTGCCCTTTCACTGCCTCTTGTACCGGATCTTCTCCTATCATTAACGACTCCACTTCCTGTTCCAGGTATGTACTGGTCCCTTCGATCACAATACTGTCCCCGACCGCCAGCCCTCCTTCTAATAGCCTGATGGCTGTGGCACCCTGTTTTCGGAAATAGTTCTGCACCACACCCACCGCCTGCCTGCGCACCGATGAAGCATTCATGTCCTTTTCAATAGCCAAACCGTCCGGTCCAGGTGTACCGAAATAGAAGCCAGTGGAAAAACCCCTGTTATAGACCTGGGCCAGTTGTTCTTTCCACTGCTGTGCCTGCTCCAGGGTATATGAACCATCCCGGCAGGCATCCAGAGCCTCACGGTAACACCGGGACACAGTAGCCGCATAACCCGGATTCCTGAGCCTGCCTTCTATCTTGAATGCATCCACTCCCGCATCTACCAGTTCGGGCACGTGCTCTATCATGCACAGGTCCCTGGCACTCAGCAGGTGTTTCCCGCCCAGTTCAACCAGTCCCCCGTTCTCACCGTGCAGGGTCCACTGCCACCGGCAGGGTTGGGTACAGTCCCCGCAGTTGCCAGAGCGT
>MAXP01000206.1:0-442 GCA_001751085.1 Desulfobacterales bacterium C00003060
GGAAGCGATCCTTCGCTTTCTGACATCTGTCAGAGACAGGTATTTGTATCACGATCGACAAACGTTTCGATCTGCAAACAACGAACCGGGAGGAGACAATGGATAAGACCCTGCTGAACATTGGGTTTGGAAATACAGTCGTTGCCGGTCGTATAGTGGCTATTGTGACGCCAAACTCGGCTCCTATGAAACGGCTTAAGGAGGATGCAAAAGAGGGAATGCGGTTGATTGATGCCACTCAGGGACGTCGCACGCGGTCTATCATTATTATGGACAGCAACCATGTTATTCTCTCAGCTATTCAAGCCGAGACCGTAGCGCAGCGGTTTGTAACCGGCTTTGAATTCAAGGAGGACAAGAAAAAGATCACAGGGTAGCCTGTTATACTCTGCACGGTCACAATTGGAGCTTTGCAATCGTCCATTAAATACGTTCATCTTGG
>MAXP01000206.1:475-20043 GCA_001751085.1 Desulfobacterales bacterium C00003060
CAGACTACTGACTACTGACAACAGACTTTAGAAAAGCGCAGATTGTGGCCGTGTGAAGTATAGACCGGGGGTTATGGGCAAAAAAGGACATCTGTTTATCATATCTGCACCCTCTGGGGCAGGGAAATCGACCATCGTGATGGCGATCTTGAGGAAAGATCCAGCCCTTCGATATTCGATTTCTTATACCACACGTCCCCCTCGCAGCAACGAGCGAGATGGCACAGACTACTATTTTGTCAGTTATGCAGCCTTTCACAAGAAGATAGACTCTGGTGAGTTGGTCGAATGGGCTGAAGTACACGGCCACCTGTATGGTACGTCGGCAAGATTGCTTGATGACAGCCTTCAACTGGGCTATGATATCTTGTTTGACATTGACGTTGCGGGTGCAAGGAAACTATATTCCAAGTATCCCGAGGCCACTTTGGTCTTCATAGCACCGCCATCCATGGAGGAACTCAAGCGGCGACTTGCTAAACGGGGCGCGGATTCAGCGGAGGTGATTGAGCAGCGGATGAAAAACGCCAAGGCAGAGATGGCTCAGGCTGAGCGGTATCATCATGTGGTCGTCAATGATGATCTGGACAATGCGCTTTCTGAAATAGAAGCCATTATCAGGAAAGCACGTCTGCATGGATGATCTACTTTATGGTATCCATCCGGTCTATGAGGCACTGGTGGCAGGAAGGCGGAAGTTTGAGGAACTTTATATCTCAAAGGGTCGCCGGATCAAAGGTATTCAGCCGCTTTTGGAACGGGCTCGGGCTGATGGGATACCCATCCAATACAGAGGACCCGACTATTTTGAATCCCTTCTCGGCAGGTCAGTACACCAGGGTGTTGCGGCCCAGGTTGGTGACTTTCCGCTTGTATATGAAGGCACGATTCTCAAGAAGGCTGAAACTGACCGCGAACTTCCTCTGATTCTGGCCCTGGACGGGATTGTGGACCCGCAAAACCTGGGGTCACTCATCAGGACAGGACTCGCTATGGGCATCCATGGCGTCATCCTTGCCAGGGATCGTTCCGCCCCTTTGTCCCCCTCGGTTTCAAAGGCCTCTGCAGGAGCCATGGAACATGCGCTGATAGCGCGGGTTCCCAACCTTGTGGCAGCCTTGAAGAGCGTTAAGAAAGCAGGGCTCTGGGTGGTCGGCGCCCATGTTGGCTCGCAGCAAAGAGTGGATGAGGCTGATTTCAATGTTGGTTTGGTGCTTGTCGTCGGAGGTGAAAGCAAGGGGATACGGCCTCTGGTTCAAAAGACCTGTGACTATCTCGTGTCTGTTCCCCAAAAAGGGGCGCTTGACTCACTCAATGCTGCTGTGGCCGGGGCCATGGTCATGTATGAGGTTGTAAGACAAAGAATGAAGGATGCCCATTCTTGACATGGATACATATCCCAAGATATACGACGTTATAGTGGTTGGGGCCGGCCATGCCGGATGCGAGGCTTCCCTGGCAGCAGCCCGCCTGGACCATCCTACTCTGGTCGTTACTGTTAATGCAGACCATATTGGCGAGATGTCATGCAATCCCGCCATAGGAGGTTTGGCCAAGGGTCATCTTGTTCGCGAGATAGATGCCTTAGGCGGGGAGATGGCCAAAAATATTGATGCCACCGGCATCCAGTTCCGCCGCCTGAATACCAAGAAAGGGCCTGCTGTCCAGTCATCGAGGGCTCAGGCCGACAAAGAACAATATCGCCTTCGCATGAAGGGGGTGTTAGAGTGCCAGGAAAATCTCGACATCAAACAGGGTTTGGTTGATGCCCTGATCGTAGAAAATGGCACGGTTAGAGGTGTCATAACCAGTATACAGGAAAGGTTTCTTGGAAAGGCTGTTATTCTGACCACAGGCACCTTCCTAAAAGGGCTGATCCACATAGGGTTAAAGAATTTTCCAGCAGGGCGTATGGGAGATCCTCCCTCGAACAAGTTGTCAGAGCATCTGAAAGCGTTGGGTTTAAGGATTGGTCGCCTGAAGACAGGGACTACCCCCAGGCTGGACGGACGCACGATCGACTATTCCACACTCATACCGCAGTATGGAGATGAACCGCCGGTTCCTTTCTCCTTTGAGACGGAGGCAATCACGCAGAAGCAGGTCCCATGTTACATAACGTACACGAACGAAAAGACCCATGAGATCATTAAGACGGGGCTGGATCGTTCTCCCCTTTTCACAGGGGTCATAAAGGGGGTTGGGGCACGCTATTGTCCATCGATTGAAGATAAAGTCGTTCGATTTCCCGATAAGCCCAGACACCAGGTCTTTCTTGAGCCCATGGGGCTTGGAACCACTGAGGTATATCCAAATGGCGTTCCAACAAGCCTGCCGGTTGACGTGCAGCTTAGGATGATTCGCTCTATTGAAGGGCTCGAACAGGCTGAAATCGTGCGACCAGGTTATGGCATCGAGTATGACTATGCGGATCCTGTACAGCTCAAGCCAAGCTTGGAATCCAAGACCTTTCAGGGGTTGTTTTTGGCGGGCCAGATCAATGGCACCTCTGGTTATGAGGAGGCAGCGGGCCAGGGGATCATGGCCGGGATCAATGCAGTGCACTACGTAAGAGGAGAACCTCCAATCATCCTTAACCGGGACCGGGCCTATATCGGTGTTATGATCGATGACCTGGTGACAAAAGGAACTCAGGATCCATATCGGATGTTCACCTCAAGGGCCGAATATCGTCTTCTTCTGCGTGAGGACAACGCAGATTTGCGTCTTCGGGAACTTGGACATCAGATTGGTCTTGTTTCTGATACGGTTTACGAAAAATTTAAGAAAAAAAGCGAGGCTATTGAGAGGCTTTTGGCTCTACTTTCAGCCGTTCGCCTGACCCCAAGGCCGGACGTGAACCGAACCCTTGAAGGCTTAGAGCTTGGTTCCATCAATCAACCAGCCACTTTGAGGGACATCCTGAGAAGACCTGGAGCTGACCTGGAAGGTATCGCAAAGTTTGACGGCCGCGTTCTTTCTTTTGACAACGAGGTAGCCGAACAGGCCACCATCTCTGTTAAATACGATGGATACATACGGCGCCAGATGGAGCAGGTTGAACGCGCAAAGCACCTGGAAGGGACAAAAATCCCCGACGGCTTTGACTATCAGTTCATTCCAGGGCTTTCCAATGAAGTAAAGGAGAAATTTTCAAGGATTCGACCGATATCTCTGGGACAGGCCTCCAGGATATCCGGCATAACTCCAGCAGCCGTGTCAATTATTCAGATCTATCTCAAGAAGCTGGCCGGTTCATAGGGAAAACAACAATGCAGCTTGAAGAAAAAGACCAAGTCATCACCAATTTGATCAGCGTCACGACAGACGGCATCCTTCAGGTTCCGGATACTCCTGTCATTCCGTTCATAGAAGGAGACGGGATAGGCCCGGACATCTGGGCTGCGGCCAAGCGTGTCCTGGATGCTGCCATTAGCTTTGCATACACAGATCATCGCAGGATCATATGGTCTGAGATATTGGCCGGGGAGAAGGCGTATCAAAAAACAGGTGAATGGCTCCCCGAGGAGACCCTGCAGGCGATTAGGGATCATGTCGTAGCTGTCAAGGGGCCATTGACCACGCCGGTAGGGGGAGGTATTCGCAGTGTCAACGTGGCGTTGCGACAAATACTCGACCTCTATGCCTGTGTTCGTCCCATTCGTTATATCACAGGTGTTCCCAGCCCAATGAGGCATCCTGAAAGGGTGAAAATGGTGGTATTCCGGGAAAACACAGAAGATGTTTATTCCGGGATCGAATGGGAAGCTCAAAGCAGGGAAGCCGAGGCTGTTATTGCCTTTTTAAAGGACGCTATGGGCGTTGATGTGCCCAAGGATTCGGCCATTGGTGTGAAGCCGATGACCCGCAGGGCCTCAAGGCGACTGGTGGCAAGGGCCATTCAATATGCCTTGGACCACGAGCTTCATAGTGTGACCTTGGTACACAAGGGAAACATCATGAAGTATACTGAAGGGGCTTTCATGAAATGGGGCTATGAGTTGGCACGTGAGAAGTTCGGGGACCGCATCGTGGTTGAGTCTAACGGCGGGTTACAGCCTGACGGTAACGCGCCGCCCGGTAAAGTCGTGATCAATGACAGGATCGCCGACATGATGTTCCAGCAAGTGCTGCTCAGACCGCAGGCCTACCATGTGATTGCCACCCCCAATCTGAACGGGGACTATCTCTCAGATGCCCTGGCCGCCCAGGTAGGGGGCCTTGGGATGGCACCAGGGGCCAATCTGTCAGACAACTGCGCTGTTTTTGAGGCGACCCATGGCACCGCCCCGAAGTATGCCGGTAAAGACATGGCAAATCCAGTCTCCCTGATCCTGTCCGGGGTTATGATGCTGGAATATTTGGGATGGACAGAGGCAGCTTCCGCTACTGAACAGGCCGTCCAGAAAAGCATTTCCGATGGCCTTGTGACTTACGATTTGGCCCGCCAGATGCCGGGCACCAGGGAAGTAAAATGCTCTGAATTCGCCGAGACGATCATTGAAAGGCTGTAGTTATACCTCGGAAGGTTATAAATGGCGATTTTCTCGGTGAGTCATGAGCATCAAGAGCAAGNNCGCGGCTATTGATGTTCATGGCCGGCGAAAAAGTGTCATTTGCTGCCTTTCGAGGTATATTGGGTTTCGGATTGGGGATTGGGGATTGCGGGTTGCTGTTCCGCGTTACCCGTGGTTTCCGCCTCTGTTGGTTTTTCTTTTTCCTCAGCCCTTGCAGGGGCTTTGTCCTTGACTTTATCGACTGCACTCCTGGCCGTCTTGGATTTCTTCTTTTTCAGACCCTTCGCTTTCTTCGCGGCGACAAGCTCTACCAATGAAATAGGGGCTGCATCTCCCCGCCGTATCCCTATCTTGATGACATTGGTGTAACCTCCGGCCTTGTCGCCGAAACGGTCTTGCACTTCTTCAAAGAGTTTGTGCACAACAGTTTTGTCTCGCATGACAGATAGCGCCTGTCGTCGTGCATGGACATCACCCCTTTTTGCCAGGGTAATCATGCGGTCGGCCCACCCCCTCAACTCCTTGGCCTTGGCATCTGTTGTTCGAATACGCCCATGCTCGAAAAGCGAAGTCACCATGTTCCGGAACATGGCATTCCGATGGCTTCCAGTGCGGTTCAACTTTTTTCCCGCTTTTTGGTGTCTCATGTATCGCTGTTTTCTCCTTCTTCAGCCTGTTCGTCAGGGATGACAAAGCCATCAAGCTTCATACCAAGTTTTAGTCCCATCTCGCCCAGGACTTCCTTAATCTCATTCAGTGATTTCCGACCAAAATTCTTGGTCTTGAGCATCTCCGCCTCTGTCTTCCCGACCAAATCCCAAATATATAGGATATTCGCATTCTTCAGGCAGTTGCCTGAGCGAACTGAAAGCTCAAGTTCGTCAACACTCCGATAGAGGTTCTCATTAAGTGGCTTTTCCTCCTCTTCCTGAGCCTCAGGTTCAGGAAGTGGCTCTCGTTCCTCATCAAAATTGATAAAGACGTTCATCTGCTCTTTGAGTATCTTTGCCGCATATGCCATAGCGTCTTCCGGCACAACACTACCATCAGTCCACACCTCAAAGGTGAGTTTATCGTAATCTGTCCGTTGACCAACCCGTGCATTCCCGACCACATAGTTGACCCGCTTAACAGGCGAAAACACAGCATCTATGGGTACGGCACCAGGGGACTCGTTTTCGCCTTTGTTCATGTCGGCAGTTTCATAACCCTTGCCCACCTTAGCCGTCATGACAACATTCACTTTTGCATCCTTTGACAGGGTAGCAATATGACAATCAGGGTTCAGTATCTCCACACCATCGTCCGTGCTTATATCCCCGGCCTTAACCGTACATTCTCCAGAGGCTTCGAGCCGAAGCGTCCTCGGCCCCGGATCAGACATTCTCAAACGAACTTCTTTGAAATTCAGAATAACTTCTGATATATCCTCAAGCACTCCCGGAATAGCCGTAAACTCGTGCATGACGTTATCTATCTCTATCGAGACAATAGCAGCCCCGTAAAGTGACGAAAGCAGGATCCTGCGTAGCGCATTGCCGATGGTAATGCCAAAACCCCTTTCCAGGGGTTCACAGACAAACTTTGCATAGAATGCCGTGCTGTCAGTGATCTGAAGACCACTCGGCTTGATCAGCTCGCGCCAATTCATATACATGAGATCATTAGATGACATACTTAAACTCCAAAATTTGCTTTGAATTCCAATGGGGGCATAAACCGGTCTGCCTTGCTCCGTTTCATTACTTAGAATAAAGCTCTACGATCAATTGCTCCTGAATCGGCATCGTCAGTTCTTCTCGGATAGGATAGGCCTTGACCGTTCCCCTGAAATCTTCCTTTGAAAGCTCAAGCCATGCCGGAATACCACGCCGCACCACTGCATCCATAGCATCGGAAATGACTGCCACCTTTCGACTCTTTTCCCGTGCCTTTATTACGTCCCCTATCTTTACCAGGTAGGATGGAATGTTCATTTTTTTGCCATTAACCATGAAATGGTTATGGCGCACTAACTGTCTTCCTTGTATTCGGGAATTGGCAAACCCCAAACGATAGACCACATTGTCCAGGCGCCGTTCGAGAAAAATCAAAAGATTTGTACCGGTTATGCCACGCGAACGTTCCGCCTTTTGGAACAATCCATGGAACTGGCCTTCCAGCAAGCCGTACATACGCTTGACTTTCTGTTTTTCCCGAAGTTGGATGCCGTAGTCGGAGAACTTCCGCCGTCGCTGACCGTGCTGACCAGGGGCATAACCTCTACGGTCAAATGCACATTTGTCAGAGTAGCAACGATCTCCCTTTAAGAACATCTTCAGGTTTTCACGCCTACAAAGCCTGCATACCGAACCGACATATCGTCCCAAAATAGTCCTCCTTTCACACCCTACGCCGCTTCGGTGGACGACAGCCGTTGTGCGGAATGGGGGTCACGTCTTTGATCAAAACGATATTGAACCCTGTTGCCTGAAGTGAACGCAAAGCAGCCTCCCGGCCTGCACCCGGACCCTTTACGTAGACCTCAACACTTCTCATACCGTGTTCCATGGCCTTCTTGGCGGCATCCTCTGCCGCCATCTGAGCGGCAAAAGGGGTGCTTTTGCGCGAACCCTTGAAACCCTGCGTCCCCGCACTAGACCATGCAACCACATTACCCGCAGGATCGGTGATGGTTATGATAGTATTATTAAACGTTGACTGGATATGTGCTATGCCATTTAGGATGTGCTTTTTTTCTTTCTTTTTTCGAGAGGGCTTTGCCATGATGTAAACATTTACCTCCTATTTCTTTCTCTTTCCCACAACAGTGCGACGTGGTCCCTTTCGGGTCCTGGCGTTGGTGCTTGTTCGCTGCCCTCGAACTGGAAGTGACCTTCGGTGCCTGAGACCACGGTAGCACCCCAATTCCATCAATCGCTTAATGTTCATAGAGATCTCTGTACGAAGCTCTCCCTCAACTTTATGGTGCTCGTCAATAATCTTACGGATGTCCGCGACCTGGTCCTCTCTCAGTTGATCCGTCTTCATGTCCAGGTCTATTCCGGCCTCCCGTAATATCTTTGTCGATGTACTGCACCCAATCCCATAGATATAGGTTAAGCCTATCTCAACACGTTTATTTCTTGGTAAATCAACGCCTGCAATCCGTGCCAATCTTATCCCTCCCTTGGGTTTCGTTAACAGTTATTCGTTATTCGGACATGAGGTGAAGCTTGCGCTAAACAGCTTACCGATTCACGAATAACGATATTATCCTTGCCTTTGCTTATGCCTCTTATTCTCGCAGATAACTCTAACCGTCCCCTTGCGGCGGATGATCTTACACTTGCTGCACATTTTCTTTACAGATGCTCTTACTTTCATCGTCTACCTTTCCCAGTTCGTAGGCGTTCACAGGTTCCCGGTTCAATGGGTCCAAAATATTCCCATCCCAAATCCATGATACTATGAATGTCGTCCCCTGATAGCTCCCTTCTTTTTCATGAAACCCTCGTAGTGTCGAGCCAGCATATGACTCTCCATTTGACTGATAGTGTCTATGGCCACGCCCACTACAATCAAAAGGGCAGTACCTCCAAAATAAAAAGGAACGTTAAACTTTGCAATCAATATCGTTGGCAACACGCAAACCGCTGATACGTAAAGGGCCCCGCCAAAAGTTATGCGTGTAAGCACCCTGTCGATATAGTCCGCTGTACGCTTGCCGGGCCTGATTCCGGGGACATATCCTCCGTGCTTTTTCATGTTGTCGGCCACATCAACAGGGTTGAAGGTAACGGCAGTATAAAAATAGCAGAAGAAGATGATAAGACCGACATAGACCAGGTTGTACACAATGCCGCCTGGTGTCATGGCCTCGGCAACGTTTTGCATCCACGGCACGTTTACATAACCGGCCACCATGGCTGGAAACATGATGATAGAAGACGCAAAAATGGGGGGAATAACCCCCGATGTATTTATCTTCAAAGGCAGATGCGTGCTCTGGCCACCATACATCCTGCGGCCAATAATGCGCTTGGCGTATTGCACCGGAATCCGTCGCTGGCCACGCTCTACAAATATGATAAATCCCACAACCGCCACCATAACAACCACCAGCATCAATATTACGAAAGCCTGGTCACTCATCACACGAAAGGTATTGTAGATAGCACTCGGCATGCGCGCCACAATACCTGCAAATATGATAAGGGATATCCCGTTGCCGATTCCTCGCTCTGTTATCTGCTCCCCAAGCCACATGATGAAGGCCGTACCAGCGGTCAGTGTAAGCACTGTCATTAATCGAAAGCTCCAGCCAGGATTGGCAATCACTTTCATTGCCTCAAGTCCGACACTGATTCCAAACCCCTGGATTATACTCAGAATAACTGTGCCGTAACGTGTATACTGCGTGATCTTCTTCCGCCCGGACTCGCCTTCCTTGGATAGCCTGTCCAGATGCGGTATTACTACAGTGAGGAGCTGCAATATGATTGAGGCGCTTATGTACGGCATGATCCCAAGGGCAAACACCGAAAGCCGCTCAAGCGCGCCACCCGAAAACATGTTAAACATATCAATTATACCCGATAAGGGCCCCGCATCACTGAACTTGCTCGCCAGTGCTTCCGCGTCGACCCCGGGTGTTGGCACTGCACATCCGATACGATACACCATCAGCAAGCCGAAGGTGAAAAGAATGCGCCTTTTTAACTCGGGAACCTTAAAGATATTTTGAAAGCCACCAACCATATTAAGATAGCTCCACGCTCCCTCCAACGGCCTCAACCTTGGCCCGTGCCGAGTTGCTGCACCGGTCTACTTTTACCGATAGAGGATAGTCAATTGTCCCTTGGCCCAGAAGTTTGACGCCGTCTGATTTTCCTTTAAGCAAATCAGCAGCCGCCAGCGCGGCTTTGTCCACTACCGAACCCCTTTCAAATCGTCCCAGATCACGTATGTTGACAATTGTAAATTCTTTTCTAAATATATTGGTAAAACCGCGTTTAGGCAGGCGGCGCTGCAGGGGCATCTGTCCCCCCTCATATCCCCGCCTTATGTTGCCGCCAGAGCGGGACTTTTGGCCCTTGTGTCCTCTCCCAGCAGTCTTCCCGTGACCTGACCCCGGCCCGCGGCCAAGTCGCTTAACAGCCTTGCGCGCCCCCCTCGGGGGGGAAAGCTCATTCAGTTGCATCGGCCTTCTCCTCCACTTCCAACATATGCGATACCTTTCGAATCATTCCACGAACCGTCGGAGTGTCCTTCAAAGCAACCGTCTTGTTCAGCTTTCTTAATCCCAGGCTGCGAACTACCCTTCGATGTTTCTCCGGCCTGCCTATCATACTCTTTTTCAGCGTTATCTTGAGTGTCTCAGACATATAATCATTTCTCCGAACTAAAATGGCACCAAACCCAAATCGCTGAGGTGTCAATTCTCATAAAGGCAAGGTCAGCAAAAACCCGGAAATGCTCTTCATGAAGTTGCACTATATCTCAGCAGGGTCCTTGCCCCGCCTAGCCGCAATCGTCTCGCGGCTGCGCAGTTGACTCAAGCCCTTGAGAGTGGCCTTCACAATATTATGGGGATTGTGTGATCCCATACATTTGGTAAGGACGTTCTGCACACCTGCTGCCTCCAGCACTGCCCGAATCGCACCACCAGCGATAACTCCAGTCCCTTCAGAAGCAGGTTTCAGCAAAACTAAGCCCGCACCATATTTCCCAGTAATTTCATATGGTATTGTCTGATTGACCAAAGGGATTTCGATCATATTCTTCTTTGCACGGTCGATCCCCTTGCGAATGGCTACAGGAACCTCCTTGGCCTTTCCCAGGCCGCTTCCAACCCTGCCACTACCGTCGCCAACGACAACCACAGCACTGAAACTGAAACGACGGCCGCCTTTAACGACTTTGGCTGTACGGCTTATGTGAACGACCTTTTCTATTAGCTGAATGTCTTCTATCTCTCTGCCAAGCAACTGTTTTCCCCCTCGCTCTAAAAATTGAGCCCACCTTCGCGGGCCCCCGTAGCAATCGCCTGTACACGGCCTTGATACGAGAAGCCATTGCGGTCAAAGGCAACCCTGGAAATCCCCTTTTCGACGGACCTTTGCCCCAGAAGCTTCCCCACAAAACGCGCCGCATCCACTTTATTCTCAAACTTGGGATGCCCCTGTGCCTCTTTATCAAGAGTTGAAGCTGAGGCCATGGTATGACCGGTCGTATCCTCCACAATCTGGGCATAGATATGCCGCGCACTTCTGAATACGCTTAACCTGGGACGCTCCTGGCTCCCATAAATCTTTTTTCGAACACGCCTTTTTCTTTTCAAACGTGCCTTTTTTTTCAAGGATAGAGTACCCATAGCTATTTCCCTGCTGATTTTCCCACTTTACGTCTAATCCGCTCCTCAACGTACTTGATTCCCTTACCCTTGTAAGGTTCCGGCCGCCTGAATTCTCTAATGGTAGCCGCTGTACACCCCAAGAGTTCCTTATCAATCCCAGACAAAACAATTCTGTTCTTCTTGTCAACAGATGCAGATATGCCATCAGGAAGCTTGTGGACCACAGGATGAGAATACCCCAGACTTAAGGTCAAGATATCAGACTGCAGATCGACACGATAGCCGACACCGTTGACCTCAAGCTCACGTTGGAATCCCTTCGTAACGCCCACTATCATATTAGCCGCCAATGTTCGTGTAAGCCCTTGAATTGCTTTGGCCCGTTTCATTCTACCGGATGGAATAACGCGAATAAAACCATCCTTCACACCCAAATCCACATCCGGGTGTATGTCACGAGACAACTCTCCTCTTGGCCCCTTTACGCGTAACTTACGGCTATCGTAAGTCACTTTAACGCTATCCGGTATTGGAATCGGTTGCTTTCCTACCCGAGACATAATTTTACCTTTCGGAATTCCTACAACTTAATTGAACTGAGACATCTTTCAGTGACACTTATCCCGCATAATCCACATGGACTGTTGGAATACGGGTTAGATGCCTACGGTACTTACCAGATACTACAAAGCAACTCGCCGCCGACATTTAACTTCTTTGCTTCGCGTTCGCTGAGCACTCCCTTTGATGTCGACAGGATCGAAATCCCCATTCCATTCAGGACGGGGGGAATGTCCTTCCTTCTTACATAAAGCCGCCTGCCTGGCTTGCTTAAGCGCTTGAGACCGATAATAATCCCCTCACTAAACTGATCGTATTTCAGATAGATTCTCAGAATCCCATGTCTTCGGTCCTTGATGACCTTGTGATTCTTGATGTAGCCCTCGCCTTTTAAGATCTTAGCCACACTGACTTTCATCTTGGACGTAGGCATGTCCACCTTGCCATGTCTGGCCATAGTAGCATTTCTGATACGTGTCAGCATATCAGCCAATGGATCTGTAACTGGCATTACGTGTCTCCTCTATTAGGACTTCGTTACCAACTCGATTTAGTCACCCCGGGCAGATCTCCCCTCAGGGCTAGTGTCCTAAAACAAATTCGGCAAATCCCAAATTTTCTGATAAACGCCCTCGGTCGACCACACATAGGGCATCTCGAATATGCACGCGTTTTAAAGCGAGGCTTACGTCTTGCCTTCACTATTAAAGACTTCCTTGCCAAGCACGCCCCCTTTCTCAGTTCCTGAAAGGCATTCCCATCAACTGAAGCAATGCCTTGCCTTCCTCATCAGACCTTGCACTGGTCACAATTGTGACACTTAGTCCTTTGATCTTGTCCATCTTGTCGTAATCGATTTCTGGAAATATGATATGCTCCTTAATCCCTAAGGAATAACTACCCCTGCCATCAAAGCCCTTTGAGGAAACCCCACGAAAATCTCGCACCCTTGGCAGGCCTACGTTAACCAACCTCGTAAGGAAGTCATACATACGTACCCCTCGAAGTGTCACCATACACCCTATGGGCATACCTGCCCTTAGTTTGAAAGCGGCAATCGACTTCCTGGCACGTGTGACAACAGGTTTTTGGCCTGCGATTAAGGACAGCTCCTGAACCGCTGAATCAAGGATCTTGATATTCTGGATTGCCTCACCCAGCCCCATATTCAACACTATCTTGATCAGTTTCGGAACCTCCATGACATTCTTATACCCAAACCGATCCATCAGGCCTACAACTATCTCATTGTTATACTGCGTTCTTAGGTGCGACATAACTACCCTTTGATGGAGTCCCTGAAATGATCCAAACCACCCAAGCTTAAAGGAATAAAACCGACCTTCAAGAAAAGCTTAACCTCCCGAACTTCAACTAACTTCAGACATTCCCGATCACCTTCTCGTAAGCTACGTATCCATTATCTCCCCACATTTCCTGCACATCCGCACCCTTCTGCCATCCTCAAGGGATTGCATCTTGATGCGAACAGGATTTATGCACTTGTTGCACATCAACATCAGGTTGGACCGGTGGATCGGAGCCTCCTTTTCTATAATACCCGCCTGTTGCCTTTGACCTCTTGCCTTAGTGTGGCATTTAACAATATTAACATTTTCAATGACAGCACGGTCACTGTCCCGAAAGACTCTCAGGACTTTGCCCATCTTACCTTTTTCCTTGCCCGCAATGACTTTGACTTTATCATCCTTCTTGATACGGCACTTCACAACTGACATAATTCACCCCTTCCTTGGTATGGGTGAGGTTACAACACCTCTGGAGCCAGCGAGATGATTTTCATAAATTTCTTTGCCCGAAGCTCCCTTGCAACAGGACCAAAAATGCGGGTGCCAATAGGCTCTCCCTGCTGATTGATCAGTACCGCAGAATTGTCGTCAAATTTTATGTACGAACCATCCGGCCTGCGTAATTCCTTCTTTGTCCGGACCACGACCGCCCGCATGACATCTCCCTTACTGACTTTGGAGTTCGGTATGGCCTCTTTTACCGAGACTACAACAGTATCTCCAATCCTTGCATACCGCCGCCGCGACCCACCAAGGACCTTGATACAATACAGCTTTTTGGCTCCTGAGTTGTCGGCCACTTGTAGCTTGGTTTCCGCCTGTATCATTGCTAAATACTCCCTTAAAGAGCCTTTTCCAAAATCTCACGCACTATCCAGCGTTTGGTCTTACTCAGAGGCCTGGTTTCCACAATCATCACCTTATCGCCAATACGGCACACATTCTGTGCATCGTGAGCCATGCACTTGCTACGACGCTTAATGTACTTCTTGTACACGCGATGCTCAACGATCCTCTCCAGGGATACCACAACCGTCCTGTCCATCTTATCGCTGACAACCGTACCAATCTGTCTTTTTCTCAATCCCCTATCTTTCATATCATTCGTATCCCCGAGCTTTACTCCGCTAATTGGATCTCCCGGAAATGCCACAACCGGCTCTAATCATTTCTCCCTCACCAAGACCCATCCTGCCGCTAACATCCCATTATTCCAATTGGAGCGAAGCGAACTACGTTCCTATTTCGTACCGGGTTTCCGGTTCATTGTTCATTGATACAATCTTCAGTTTATTTCACGATTCACGACTTGACGCCAGTTGCCGTTCCCTCACCACGGTTTTAATGCGGGCAATATCACGCTTGGACTGCCTCAACCTCATTGTATTTTCCAACTGGTCAGTGGCATGCTGAAATCTCAGGTTGAAAAACTCTTGGGTAAGATCAACCAGTTTTTGCCCTAACTCCCCAGAACTTAGCTCCCTCAATTCACTTGCTTTCATGAACGCTTACCTCGTATTACCAGGCGTGTCCTGAAGGGAAGTTTGTGTGAAGCCAATCGGAAGGCTTCTGTTACCAACTCGGCGGAAACACCTTCAATCTCATAAAGTATCTTACCAGGCCTGACCACGGCAACCCAACCTTCCGGGGACCCTTTACCCTTCCCCATCCTCGTTTCAGCAGGCTTCTTTGTAATCGGCTTGTCAGGAAAAACCCTGACCCAGATTTTTCCACCCCGTTTCACGTGACGCGTCATAGCAACACGCGCAGCTTCAATCTGTTGTGCTGTCATTCGCCCACACTCGATTGCCTGAAGTCCGAACGCACCAAAGCTCAAAGTCGATCCCCGATAGGCCTTTCCTTTTGTCCTGCCCTTCTGTTGTTTCCGATACTTGACCTTTTTGGGACTTAACATGACCGGGCACTCCTAAATTGCTTCCACTCTGTCTTTTTCAAGGATCTCACCGTTAAATATCCATACCTTTATCCCGATAATGCCGTAGGTGCAGCGTGCCTGAGCAAACCCATAATCAATATCCGCCCTCAAAGTATGAAGTGGGACTCTCCCTTCCTTGTACCATTCGGTCCTGGCCATCTCTGCCCCTCCTAAACGACCAGAGGAGGATATCTTGACCCCCTTGGCACCAAACCTCATCGCTGACGCCACACTTCTTTTCATGGCCCGGCGAAAGGCGACACGCCTCTCAATTTGCATGCCAACGTTCTCAGCGATCAATTGAGCGTCTACTTCAGGCTTTTTTACCTCTTGGATATCAATAACCAGCTCATGCGAGACAAGCTTCTCCAATCTCTTCTTCAGATGCTCAATCTCCGCCCCCTTTTTCCCAATCACAATGCCTGGACGTGCAGCATATATGCGTATTTTAACACGGTTAGCCCATCTTTCGATCTCAATATTGGAGATACCGGCATGATAGAGTTTCTTCTTCAGAAACTCACGGATATTGCGGTCATCTATGATGAACTTTGCATAATCCCTGCCGGAAAACCACCGTGAATTCCACGTCTTCGTAATCCCCAACCTGAACCCAATCGGATTTACCTTCTGCCCCAAAACCGATCCTCCTCTATTCTTCTGCCAAAACAACCGTTATGTGACTGGTACGTTTCAAAATCCTGGTAGCCCGCCCCTGGGCCCTTGGCCGAAAACGTTTCATGCTCGGCCCCTGGTCGACAACAATATTTGCAATAGATAGGTTGTCCACCTCAATATCAGGCTTCTGGTCAGCATTTGCCACTGCCGAACGTATGATCTTGCCCAGAATCTTGCCGGAACGTTGCGGCATAAAACCCAAGGCACTCAAAGCATCCTCTACGGGCTTGCCCTTCACTGTCCTTGCCACTTTTCGAACCTTTGCGGGACAAATTCGCACATATCTTGCTACTGCCTTAACTTCCATTGCTATTATTTCTTCCCTTTTAAACGGGTCTTTTTCTCTCCGGAGTGAGCGTAAAAGGTCCTTGTTGGTGCAAACTCTCCCAGTTTGTGGCCTACCATATCTTCTGATACGAACACTGGAACGAACTTCTTCCCATTGTGTACGGCCAGTGTCAAGCCAACTAGCTCAGGGACGATAGTAGATCGCCTCGACCAGGTCTTTATGACTTTCCGGCTCCTGCTCTCCTGGGCCACAAATGCCTTTTGGAGTAATTTTGGTTCAATGTAAGGACCCTTCTTCAACGAACGTGCCATGTCATCACCTATGACGTTTCGAAATTCCTACACCTTAATTGAGACTGCAAGATCTCCTGCCTTGTGCCATTCACGTGCAATGGCAAAGCCCTGATTTCTATTTTCCTTATTTATAACCTTCCGAGGTATACTTTCGTAAGCGTTCACCCAAAAGGCTGAACTATTACTTATCCTTCCTACGCCTTACGATGTACCGATTGCTAACCTTGTTCTTCTTTCGTGTTCTGTAACCCTTACTAGGCACACCCCAAGGGGAACAGGGATGTCGTCCTCCGGATGACTTTCCTTCACCACCACCCATTGGATGGTCTACAGGATTCATGGCAACACCCCGCACCTTTGGCCGACGGCCCAGCCAACGTTTTCGGCCTGCCTTGCCAAGACAGACGTTCTCATGTTCAAGATTTCCTACCTGACCAACTGTTGCCTTGCAATGCAACAGAAACATGCGAACCTCCCCGGAAGGAAGTTTGACCTGGGCATACCGTCCCTCTTTGGCCATAAGTTGTGCATAAGTCCCTGCACTGCGTGCTATCTGCGCCCCCTTGCCCGGCTGCATCTCAATATTGTGGATCTGGGTACCCAGGGGTATGTTGCTAAGCGGCAAAACATTGCCTGGTTTAATGTCGGCAGTGGAACTGGCAATCACCGTATCGTTTACAAGAAGCTTATGGGGAGTCACAATATAGCGCTTTTCCCCGTCTGCATAATAGAGCAAGGCGATGCGGGCAGATCGATTGGAATCGTATTCTATTGATGCCACCTTTGCCGGGACATCCGTCTTGTCACGCTTGAAATCAATGATGCGGTAGCGCCGTTTGTGTCCGCCACCACGGTGGCGACACGTAATGCGGCCACGAGCATTTCGCCCCCCGCTCCTCTTAAGAGGCCGCACTAAGCTCTTTTCAGGTCGAGACCTCGTGATATCCTCAAACGTTTCATATGTCTGAAATCGCCGTCCAGGAGAGCTAGGTTTGACTTTTCTAAGGGCCATATTCTTTACCTGTTAGTCGTTCGTTATTTGTTACTCGTTACTCGTTACTCGTTACTCGTTACTCGTTACTCGTTACTTGTTACTTGTTAATCTAAATCATACCCCTTCAAAGAACTCAATATTTTCACCGCCGGCAAGGGTCACGATAGCCTTCTTCCAGTCACGGCGCTTACCCAGCACCCGCCCCACGCGTTTGACTTTCCCTTTGACCTGCATAGTCCGAACCTTTACCACTCGAACATTGAATATCCTTTCTATTGCATGCCTGATCTCCACCCTGTTGGCCTTGCGGTCCACCTCAAAGGAAAACTGATTGTTCGTCTCCTTTTGGATGGTACTTTTTTCAGTAATCATGGGTCTCTTGACAATCTCGTACGGGTTCATGAAAGCAGTCTCCCTTCAAGTTGCCCAACAGAAGACTCAAGCAAAACGAGGTGCTTAAACCTGAGAATGTCATACACATTCAAGCCTTCCCAGCGCACAACTTTCACACGGGGCACGTTCCTGGAAGAAAGCTCAAGGTTCTCAAGCTTTCCTTCAGTTACAATCAACACCTCCCTGGTCTTCAACGCTCTCATAATTTCCACGAATCGTTTTGTCTTGACAGATTCCAGATCAAGTTTATCCACAACAATCAAGGCCTTCTTTTGCAGTTTGCTTGTCAGGGCCATTTTTAGGGCCTGTCTACGAACCTTTTTGGGGACCTTGTATGCATAACTGCGTGGCCCGGGACCAAATACCACACCTCCACCGCGCCACAGGGGAGAACTCCGCGATCCTGCCCGGGCACGCCCCGTGCCTTTCTGACGGTAAGGCTTCTGCCCCCCACCTCGCACTTCAGAGCGCCCTTTGGTAGAAGCCGTTCCAACGCGCTTGTTGGCCAACTGCATGGTCACTACCTCGTGCAAGACATGCTGTTTGATCGGGATATTGAAGATCTCATCTGCCAAGTCTATCTGAGAAACCTTAATACCATCCACATTATAAACATCTTGAAGGGCCATAAACCTGTTCCTACTTCACCGTTTATACCTCGGAAGGTTACAAATGGCGTTTTTCTCGGTGAGTCATGAGCATCAAGAGCAAGGCGCGAAGGCGCGGAATAGCTGGCTATTGCAAGCCTNNTTGCAAGCCTGAGCAACGCGGCTATTGATGTTCATGGCCGGCGAAAAAGTGTCATTTGTGGCCTTTCGAGGTATATTACTTATACTTCAGTTTTCTCACCTCAACCAATCCAGACGTGCACCCCGGCACGGCCCCTTTCACAATCAAAAGGTGCTGTTCCGGACGTATATCAACAATCTCCAAATTTCGTACTGTTACCCGTCGGTTCCCATATTGACCCGGCATCTTACGCCCCTTGATGACCTTGGAAGGGGTCGCAGAACACCCCACAGAACCTGGGGCGCGATGAAACATAGATCCATGGGTCTTCCTGCCTCCGCGGAACCCCCAGCGTTTTATGACACCGGAAAAGCCTTTCCCCTTAGAAATGCCGTTTATATCGACACACTCACCTGCTTGGAACATATCAACGGTCAGGGTCTGGCCCAAAGTGTACCCCGAAGGATCATCCACTGAAATTTCTCTCAAGAAAGTATACCCCTGTCCACCACTCTTCCTAAAATGCCCTTGCAGGGGTTTTTTGATTCGGTTCTCCCGCTTTTCCAGGAAACCTACCTGCAGGGCATTGTAACCATCAGTCGCCAGCGTCTTGACCTGGGTCACGACACAAGGTCCCATTTCAAGCACTGTAACCGGTATCTGATGTCCCTCCGGCGAGAACAGGCTCGACATTCCAATCTTTCTGCCTAACAACCCTCTATGCATCTTCTTCGTTCCTAAATCACCGCACAAAGCAGAAACCTCAGCTCTTTTGAGGCAACTCCTTGCGCTATACGCGTTCAGTCGAGCTTTATCTCAACGTCCACTCCAGCCGAAAGATCCAGCTTCATCAGGGCATCCACAGTCTGTTGGGTCGGACCAACAATGTCTAGGAGACGCTTGTGAGTACGAATCTCAAACTGCTCACGCGACTTCTTGTCCTTGTGAGGTGAACGTAATACACAATACTTGTTTGTCACGGTCGGCAGGGGTATTGGACCGACAACCCTGGCACCCGTTCGCTTGGCCGTATCAACAATATCTCCAGTTGACTGGTCCAAAAGTTTGTGATCGTAAGCCTTCATTCGAATCCGTATCTTTTGATCCATGGTCATACCGTCAAATACTCGCTGTTGGTGTTTGGTTTATAATTCTCGATTCTCGATGCATCGCCCTATTCCAGTATTTCGCTGATGACGCCGGCCCCTACGGTTCGCCCCCCTTCACGGATGGCAAACCTGAGCTCCTTTTCCATCGCAATTGCGGTGATCAGCTCAGCATCTATCGTTACATTGTCCCCAGGCATCACCATCTCCATGCCCTCCGGAAGCGTCACTACCCCAGTTACATCTGTCGTCCTGAAGTAAAACTGAGGCCGGTACCCGTTGAAAAATGGCGTGTGACGACCACCCTCCTCCTTGGCCAATATATACACCTCAGCCCGAAACCTCGTGTGCGGCATTATACTACCAGGCTCCGCAACTACCTGCCCACGCTCTACATCATCTCGCTTGGTCCCTCGCAACAATAC
>MAXP01000207.1 GCA_001751085.1 Desulfobacterales bacterium C00003060
CCTACGGCACGCATCTGTGTACCCAGCTTATCTTCAGAGCCTTCAAACTTTTCAAAGGCCCAGCGGGCAAACTTCACTACTACATAGTCACCCCAGGGCGTATATTTGTCCAGGGTCCCCTCTCGCCAGTAAGGAATTTCGTCCAGCGTCAAGCCCCCTGCCAGCATGGCGGAAATAAGCGCGATGGGGAAACCCGTGGCCTTGGAAGCCAGGGCCGAGGAACGGGAGGTCCTGGGGTTGATTTCGATCACCACCACGCGGCCGGTCTTTGGGTCATGGGCAAACTGGATGTTGGTGCCGCCTATGACCTTTATGGCCTCAACAATGTCGTACGACAATTTCTGAAGCCGTTTTTGCAGTTCCGAGTCTATGGTGAGCATGGGGGCCGTGCAATAGGAGTCGCCCGTGTGCACGCCCATGGCGTCCACATTCTCGATAAAACAGACAGTGATCATCTGGTTCTTGGCGTCGCGCACGACTTCCAGTTCCAATTCCTCCCATCCCAGGACCGACTCCTCCACCAGCACCTGGCCCACCATGCTCGCCGAGATACCGCGGCTGGCAATGGTTCGCAGCTCTTCCACATTGTAAACCAGTCCGCCGCCCGTTCCTCCCATGGTATAGGCAGGCCGGATTACCACCGGGTAGTCGAGTTCAGCGGCAATTTTCTCGGCTTCTTCTACACTGAAGGCCGGTTTGCTCCTGGGCATCTCTATGCCGAGGCTGTCCATGGTCTCCTTGAATGCGATCCGGTCCTCGCCGCGCTTGATGGCATCGACCTCAACGCCGATTATCTTAACATCGTACTTATCCAGCACGCCCGTTCGGGCCAGTTCTGAGGAAAGGTTCAGGCCGGTCTGGCCGCCAAGGTTTGGAAGCAGGGCGTCCGGCCTTTCCTTTTCTATGATTTCCGTCATGGCCTGGATGTTCAAAGGTTCAATATAGGTCGCGTCTGCCATGTCCGGGTCGGTCATGATGGTCGCGGGGTTGGAATTGACAAGCACTATCTCATAACCGAGTTGGCGCAGGGCCTTGCACGCCTGGGTGCCGGAATAGTCGAACTCGCAAGCCTGGCCTATGACAATAGGCCCGGAACTGATAATCATGATTTTCTTGATGTCATCACGTCTTGGCATGGAATTATCCTTATGCAGTCAAGTTGACCCGTAGACCCTTTTTTCGCAAGTACTCCTTAACCTCCCCGATGCTAAAGGTGCGATAGTGAAAAACCGAGGCAGCCAACAAGATCTGAGCGCCTCCCTGGACAACGGCTTCATGAAAGTGCTCCAGTGTGCCTGCCCCACCTGAAGCAACCACCGGCAGGTCAACAGCATCTGAAATCGCTTTTGTGAATTCCAAATCATAGCCAGCTTGGGTCCCGTCACCGTCCATGCTTGTCGGCAGGATGGTTCCAGCACCCAACTCCTCGCATTGCTTGGCCCAGGCCACAGCATCCTTGCCCACCGGTTTGGTGCCACCTGAGACAACCAACTCAAATCCGGATGGCATCCCCTTGTTCCGTCTGGCATCAACGGCTACGGTGACCTTCTCCGAGCCAAATTCCTTTGCTGCTCCTGCGACCAGATCAGGATTCTTCACAGCAGCGCTATTCATCGAAACATTGTCAGCGCCGGCTTCCAAAACCAATTCAATGTCTTGCAGACTCCCTATGCCGCCACCCACTGTCAATGGGATCTCTATGACTGACGAGACATTCTTGACCCATTCCAACCTGGTCTTTCGGTTTTCCAGGGTTGCTGCGATATCCAGCATGGCCAACTCGTCGGCCCCTTCCTTTTGATACAAAGCTGCGTTTTCTACAGGATCACCCGCGTCCTTCAGATCCACAAAATGAATTCCCTTTACAACCCTGCCTTCTCTCATATCCAGGCAGGGCATGATTCTGATTATCTCCATCCTAACTCCTTTCTTAATGTATCCCTTCCACAATACAGCTAAAACTACTATGCGTTCTATCGATTTGCTGGCGGTTAGAGTAAGAATAAAGATCGCTCTACAGCCTTATATGTTCCAATGTGACGGTTGTCTTAAGTATGGTTTTGGCTATTCTTTGAAACTGTTCGGTTACATCTGACACGTAGAATTGGCGGGTCCCGGTTTTTCCAAGCCTGCTGTCAACATGGGGATTGCGGCGGAGAAAGTCCGTGACCGAATCGGATAGCGCCTCTGAGGAGTCAATAACCTTCACGCGTTTGCCAATTTTTGCCTGTATGATTTTTTTTAGAAGGGGATAATGGGTACAGCCCAGGATAAGAATATCAATCTGTTTGAGTTTGAGGGGATGAAGATACTTCTTGACAATTTTTCTTGTTTCTCCCTTTTCAAGCCAACCCTCCTCCACCAGGGGCACCAGGAGCGGACAGGGCTGACCATAAACCTTCATATCCGGACGTACAGCCTTGATCTTATCTTCATAGACCCCGCTGTTTACAGTCGCCCTGGTTCCGATGATTCCAACACACGTCCTTTTGGAGTCTGAGACCGCCATCTTGACGGCAGGTGATATGACCTCGAGGATCGGTACATCAAGCCGTTCTTTCAGTGTGACTGTGGCAACACTGGAGGCGGTATTACATGCAACCACCAGCATCTGAGCCCCTTTCTGGAGCAGCATCTCTGCGTCCTCGATAGCGTATTGGATAACGGTCTCAGGGCTTTTTGTACCGTAAGGGGTGCGTGCCGTATCTCCGAAATAGAGGATATCGTAGTCGGGCAGATGATGCTTAAGCGCCCTGACGACTGTAAGACCGCCAATACCGGAATCAAATACACCAATCAAGAAGGGGCTCCAGAGTTCGTTAAGTGAATTTCAATACTTCTGATCATATTCCGCGAGGACTCCTTTAACGCACTCGGCGAGATCATCCATATTGCCATTGTCACGTATCCCTGGGCACATCGACTTTATAATAGCCCAGTTTGACGGATCCACCAGGATACTTTCAATAAAAGGCCAGATCCTGCACATGCGAGGTTTGACTTCGTGGATGACACAAAGTTTGTTCCAAAAGATGCAACAACCTGATTCCACAGCTTTGATCAGGGGCCTTCCCCCTGACCAATCACAATAATCACGAAGGAAACGCTCAGGATCTATGCCCAGATGGCGGGAGATGCGCTCGATTTCATTATCATCTACGAAAGCGCCTCCATACCCCTTGCAGCATTCTCCACATTTCTGGCATTCAAAGAAATCAGAAGGCTTCGCCATTTCAGAGGTTTTCCCTTCTTTCCATAGCACGTCTAAGCGTGACTTCATCGAGGTATTTCAAGTCGCCCCCCACGGGGACACCCGTAGCTATTCGTGTTATCCGCACAGGATATCTCTTCAGGACTTGAGCCAGATATGATGCCGTGGCCTCTCCTTCCACATTGGTATTTGTGGCAAGGGCAACCTCTTTGACCTCACCCTCCGTAACGCGCTCAACGAGTTCCTTGATCCTCAAGTCATCCGGCCCAATACCATTCATCGGGGAAAGTGCGCCGTGGAGTACATGGTACACGCCCTTAAATGCACCTGACTTCTCAAGGGCGGCCAAATCGCTGGGCTGTTCAACCACACACACGATGGTACGGTCCCGATTGCTGTTGAGACAGATACTGCAAGAGCCTGTCTCAGAAAGACCAAAACATATTGAGCAAAACCTTATTTTGTCTTTAACCTCAAGTATGCTTTCACATAGGGCTCTTGCATTTTTGTCTGATGACCGAAGGATGTGCAGGGCCAGACGCGTTGCGGTCTTCTCACCAATGCCGGGAAGCTTAGACAGGTGCTTGATAAGGCGGACAAGTGATGATGGATAAAACTCCATCGTTATGTTAGCCCTGGAATGTTTATCCCGCCCGTGATTTTTTTCATCTCTTCCGAGACCATCTCTTGAGCTTTTTTGAGCCCATCATTGACTGCAGCCACAATCAAGTCCTCAAGCATCTGAATATCATTCGGATCCACTACTTCAGGGTCGATTTTGATGGACAACAATTCCTGTTTCCCAGTGGCAACAGCCTTCACCATGCCGCCACCGACAGATGTCTCCACTGTCCTGTCGGCCAACTCCTCCTGTAGTTTAAACATCTTGGACTGCAGCTTTTGCGCCTGCTTTAACATGCCACTCATGCCTTTTACCATCTCTTACCTCCGTACTTGTGGTATTTCTGATTGCGGTTTCTTGTTCGATTGTTAGAGGATCTTCACGTCTATCACCTTGCCTTGAAAGACCCCCAAGGCTTCCTTCACAAGAGAATGAGCCAGGGCTTCCTTTTTCAGGCACTTTGTCCTGTCGAGTTCCTTATGTTGAGGCTTTTGTGACGCGCCTTTTCCAGATTCAACTATCTTGATTTCCAGGTTGCGCTTAAAATACTGATGACAAACCTCCTGCAGTGTAGCCATACTCTTTTTGTCCTGGAGTCTGGCTGTGCAAAAGGAGTTCCCCGTCACTGTGATTTCTATGAAATCGCTGCCAATCTTGCTCAAAATGGCCTTTTCAAGGTTAGGAACAAGAGCTGGGTACTTTTCACTGAAGACGACAAGGAGTTCCTGCCATATCTGCGACAGGCTCATGGATGATGTTAACGGTTTTTCGGGCTCACGTGTATGCTCAGGGGCTGAGGGCGTCTTGGGTTGAAACCCTTGGCAGACTTCTTTTACCTCAGTAATGTGACTGTCTGTCTTGACCTCTTTGGCAAGGTGTTCCAGTTTTTTGATGATTTCATCAAAGGGTACAACGGGCGCCAACTGGCAGAGCTTGATAAAGAGCATCTCCATAGCCAACTTTGGCTGTGGAGAAAGCCTTATGCCCGTCTCTGCCTCAAACAGGGTGTTGAATACCTGGTTAAGGGATTCAAAAGAGATGCTTTCAACCTGCTGCTCCATTAATGTCAGTTCATGTGCCGGTACTTCGACCAGAGGGCCGGCGCCGTGGCCCATCTTGACGATGAGAAGATGCCTGAAGTGCTCCGCCATCTGCATTGAAAGCCGCTTCAGGTCGTGGCCACGGTTGTAGAGTTCGTCAAGCAAGGTAAGGGCTTTTACAGCATCACGGGCAAGCAGGGCGGACGAAAGACCAAAGATTACCTTTCGATCCACTGCACCCAGGATGTCGAGTACCTGATCATCAGTGGCAGCCTTTTCACAATAGGCCATGACCTGATCGAGGAGGCTGAGGGCATCACGCATGCTCCCGTCAGCTTCCCTGGCCAGAAGCATGAGGCTGTCCTTACTGATCTCAAAGGAGGTCCCCCGGCATATCTCTGCTAATTGTTTGAGTATATCTTCAAGACCAATGCGCCTGAAGTCGTGCCACTGGCATCGCGACAGGATCGTAACGGGAATCCTGTTAGCCTCAGTCGTGGCAAAAATAAAAAGCACATGGGCTGGTGGCTCCTCCAGGGTCTTGAGCAGTGCGTTAAACGCGGGAGCCGTGAGCATGTGGACCTCGTCGATGATATAGATCTTGTACCTGCTGTGGCCAGGCATGTACTTAATGTTTTCGCGAAGCTCTCGGATCTCATCAATGCCTCTATTGGAGGCGCCGTCGATTTCTAGTACATCAACTGCGATGCCCTTTGTGATTTCCTTGCAGGATGTGCAAGTATTGCATGGAACGGCGGCCGGACCCTTCTCACAATTCATTGCCTTGGCAAGAATACGGGCCACAGAGGTCTTGCCAATACCTCTGGGACCGGCAAAAAGCAAGGCATGGGCAACCCTGTCAGCTTGGATGGAGTTCTTGAGGGTCTGCGTTACATGCGCCTGGCCAACGACCTGTTCAAAGGTTTGGGGGCGATACTTTCGTGCCAATACCAGATAGGACATGATTTAATCGCTTGACCTGTTCGCCCGTAAGCTTGTCGGTCGAAGAGCCACGGGTTAACGGGTTATAGGTTACTTGTGAATTTGATGATTTCTTGCAAAGTCATCAAGACTAAAACTACTAAATATTCTGGCGGAGAGAGAGGGATTCGAACCCTCGGTACCGCTTTTGGCAGTACACACGATTTCCAGTCGTGCTCCTTCAGCCAGCTCGGACATCTCTCCGCAATTCCACAATTTTAGCTCACTTCATGGTAAATAATCGGTTGACCCGTTAATCGGTTGACCTGTTGACCGGTTAACCGGTTGGACAAATAAAATCTTTTATTCTGGCGGAGAGGGTGGGATTCGAACCCACGATCCTGGTTATAACAGAATACCGCTTTTCGAGAGCGGGGCCTTCAGCCACTCGGCAACCTCTCCATTATTCCGCTGAAGCGGAATGTGTCCAGCTTCTAAATTCCAACATAGTCATCTAATAACGCTTTTAACTGGCCCTGTCAATATCCACGGTGTTTCAGATTTACAGGTTGCACAAGTTTTCTCTTTTTAGTATAAAAATATGTTTAAACTCCAGGCATCCTTCACGACAACTCAAAAGTAGTTTACACTTTGTTGATCTTGAATTTTGGCAGTG
>MAXP01000208.1 GCA_001751085.1 Desulfobacterales bacterium C00003060
CGACAATACATGGTAGAATGTATTAGGATAATCGTCCAAAGCTGGCAAGCCTTTTGAACGAGGAAAAACCCGTCCTGCATGGTCCCTTGTAATGGAAATTGGGTGGTCCCATGTTTATGGAAAAAATCCTCCTTACCTGGTCCCATGTTTGTGGCAGATGACATTTTCATTCACGCGTCATCGCTGTGTTGTGGTCAGCAATTCTAATTATGGAAACAGTCAAGATACTTCAAGTAATTTCAAGTGGTTGTGTTTCCCCGGAAAAATCGTGATGTTTTCTGCAAGAATCAAAAATCAAAGAGAATTATTGATTTTGGACGGTCTTGGAAGATTTGGGTTTTTGAAATAAATAGAATTGTATCTTATATCTTACTGTAATATAAGGAAAAAGCTATAATTAGAATTGCTGTATTCTGGTTTGGTTCATTGACACAGATACTCATCGGTAATAGCATACCTGATTCAACCTTAACAAAAGAAGTGTTATGGCGAGACTTGTCAAACGGGTTCTAACCTGCATAGGAATTCTCTTCGCTCTGGTTCCTTTTCTGCTTGTTGGAGTCGTCTATTACGCAAAGACTGATCATGCACTGCACCTCATGCAGGTCAAAGTCAACGAATCGATTCCCGGCACGATTTCACTGGAAGATTTTCGTTTTTCTTTGCTCAAAGGCGAATTCGAATTCAAAAACATGTTGCTCAAAGGCCCGTCCAATGATGAACTGGCAGGTTTTAACAGCCTTTTTGTGGAGATTTCCTGGACTTCGCTCTTCAGAGGAAAGCTTACGGTCGCAGCTCTGATACTGGAAAAACCATGGGCAACACTTCGGGTGGACAGTGAAGGAGGCATCAATCTGATGGATGCATTTCCTCCTTCAAGTAGCCAAGAAAAGCCGGATGGAGAAAAAGGCAAAGGGATCCCGATCAACATTGTCCTTGACTCTCTCAAGCTTGTGCAAGGTTCTATCTGTTACGAGATGGTTACTGAGGATCTCAAGGCCGTGGCGGCCGACATCGATCTCACCGCCAGCGGCGATCTCTTGGAACAATCAGGAAATCTCACCGTTCAAATAGGCAAAGCGACTTTAGACAGTCCGAAAATCATAACCGAACTTGACCACTTCAAATTGGAGGCAACGCTCAAGGAGGGCAGGATCGATCCCCTCTTTTTTCACGCAGGCACCACATCATCCAGGCTTACCATCTCCGGAAACATAGGCGATGTCCTAAGCAACCCCTTTTTGGACCTTACACTCGACACTGTTGCCTCCCTTCCTGAAGTCCGAAAAGCCCTTTGTATGGAACCGATGTTGACCGGCCAACTTGCAACACAACTCACGGCTAGGGGCACACTGGATAATCCCGACGTGACATGCCGTTTTGCCTATGGGGGAGGCATCCTTTCAGGACAACAGGTTGACGGAATAGACCTCGATTGTCGGCTGAAAAACCGGCTCCTTACCCTCAACAGTTTACACATGAACGTTGCTTCCGGAGACCTCAATCTGCAAGGAGAACTGGATTTGCAGGATGCCTTTGTGAATGGGTTTCTTGATCCACAAAGAGACCTTGAAGCGATATCGTACAAGATCCTGCTTGAAGAAAAGGGGATAAGGCTTGAAGAACTCCTCCCTGCCACCAACGAATTGAGAGGAACGGTGGCCTCCAACCTTTGTCTTTCCGGGAATGGGATTTCCCCTGAAACCCTCTCAGCAAGGCTCACACTGGGGGCATTTGCAGAGGAACTGGCCACAAATCATCTATCCGCCCCGATTCAATTCCACCTGGAGGCCGAAGCGAACGTCAATCAAGGGGTCGCTGCCCTCGAACACCTTAAAGCAAGTGCGGGGGATATCGGGCTGGCGGCAGAGGGCCATCTCAATGTCTCTTCCGAGCAAATGACTGCAAGGCTTACGTTAGATGCGCCAAGCCTCACCACTTCCCTGGCGGCCCTTGGCATAAATGGTGTATCAGGGGCCATTGGACTCACGGCAGACGTCTCAGGCACGATCAAAGAGCCTGTCCTTGGTCTTCTTCTGGCCGGGGATCAACTCGGTTTCAAGGACGTGACAATCGGAGATGTCCGGTTAGATGCAGCCATGGATCAATCAGGGAGGTTGCAAATCTCAAAGCTTGACCTTCGCAATAAGAGATCAGCCATTTGTATCACAGGCGATGCGCAGGTTTTGCAACAAGGGATTAGGGAGCCCCTCAAAGATCCCTCATTTCGGGTCGATCTTCAGGGCGACGCCATTTTCATAGAGGATTTCATAAAAGCGGGGAAAGGAGAGGTGTCACTGAACGCTCACTTCGCGGGAAGGATGACACAACCAGAGGGAACGTTGTCCCTCCACGGGAGAAGGCTTGAGTTGGGCACTCAGAAGATAGATGAAGTCAAACTTATTACCAAACTCGATGGTGAGAAGATCTCGATCAACCCGCTTCAGATCGTTGTTGCGTCCGGGGAACTGATCGAGGCTGCAGGGTGGCTCTCCCTGCAAAAAGCGTATCAGATAGCCATTGTATCCGATGGAATCTCTCTGCATCATATTGACAGGATTCGTGAACTAGGGATCGCGGAAGGGAAGATCTTCCTCAACGTCTCAGGAGAAGGCACGCTTGAAGACCCGAAAATCACAGGGGAAATTGCCTTGAAGCACCTCCGGATCAACGAAAAACCATTAAAAGATGTTCAACTCCATCTCGATCTTCACAATCAGTTGGCCCGGATCTCAGGCAACCTGAACTTTGACGTGAATGCATCATTTGATTTGAAAAAAAAGGACTTCTTGGCATCCATTCTCTTTGATGAGACCGATCTCACGCCATACTTCAAGATCGCAAACCAGCCCGATCTCACGGGAACGTTATCAGGACAAATTGAAGCGAGAGGAAATACGGAAGAGATCGACCGGACCCAGGCATCCGTCAGTTTCTCAAAATTGAATGTGTTTTTCAAAGATAACCAGTTTATTCACTCCCAGGATTTCAAGGCCTCAATTCAGGGTAAAGAAATCACGATTCCTGCGATTCATCTCCTTCTTCCCAAGGAAGGTCGGATTGATATCAACGGAAAGGGGAAACTCGACGGCCCCCTGGACCTTCGAGTGGAGTGTGATATCCCTTTGCGTATGGCAAGCCTATTTGTGGAGGACCTTGACGATATCACAGGAAACATTGCCCTTTCTGCCGGCATCGGGGGAACCGGGTCTCATCCCGAGATCAACGGCGAGATCGGATTGCATGAAATCGCCCTCACGGTCCCTGAGCTCCTACAGAGGTTGCACGATTTGAATGGCCGGATTCAGATCACGCCCCAGGCGATTACTATCCATGAAATCAAAGGAGGGCTCGATAGCGGCCGATTTGATCTGGCCGGCAAGATCGACCTTGAGGGGTTTCAGCCAACCAAGGCCCTTGTGAAGGTCTCCGCAAAGGCGCTCCCCCTGAGAGTCCCGGAGACACTCGACATGCTCTTGACCACGCAAATAGAGTTAGAGGGAACAGAGAAAAAATCGATGATTCGAGGGGAAACGACTATTCTGGAAGGAACATATTACAAAGATGTAAACTTGAGCCTCTTTCAGATGGTCAAGAAGAAAAAACGGGAAGAGGCTCCACCAGCGGCTGAGATCACACAGCCCTTTCTCAAGAACATGGGCCTTGATGTCACCGTCTCATGCCGAAATCCCTTTGTGGTTGACAACAACCTCGCCAATTTGGATATCCGCCCTGACCTCCGCATCACAGGAAAGTTAGGCAATCCGATCATCAGTGGCCGGACCGAGATCGAATCGGGAACGATCTTCTACCGGAAGAAGAGCTTTGTCGTTACGAAGGGCGTGATCGACTTTTTGAACCCTTACAAGACCGAACCCACACTCGACATAACAAGTGAGGTCAAGATCCGAAAATGGACAATATTCTTGGAGATCTCAGGCACGCCGGATGAGATTGTCTTCAAAACAACCTCTGACCCTCCGGAAGAGGACGAGGATATCCTGTCTCTGCTCCTGTTCGGCAAGACCACCCGTGAGCTGATTGCAGGTGAAGGGGGAACATCTCAGAACACAGAGCAAATGGTTGCGGAACTGATTGCAAACACATTTGGGGGGGATATCAAAGCTGCCACAGGCCTCGATATCCTGGAGGTGGAGACCCTGGGAGAAGAGGATGAAGAGGCTTCTGATCAGATCAAAGTGACTGTCGGCAAGCGACTCTCCAAACGAATGACCGTGAAATACGCTGTAGAATCTGAGGGTGGTGAGTTGGTGCAGCGTGCAATTGCAGAGTACAAACTCCTTGAGAACATCTTGCTAAACGGTTTTCAAGGCACCGACGACATTTTTGGCGGAGAGTTGCAGTTCAGGCTTGACTTTCGATAGGACGATACAGGAAAGAGATGCATTGGCTGGAGGGCGGGAGCGAGCAAATCTGAAGATGGCGTATTTTCTTACGGTCGAAGATTCACCGCAGCATGCTGCGGTGAGTTTAAAATGGACTTTTAGGATTGGCCTGTTGCTGGTCTGTTGTTTGTCCTTTCTTGCGGGGAATACGTGTTATTGCCATGCCGATTCGCAAGAAAACGTATCTGACGCTGCAGCCATTTCAAAGCCGATTATCTCTGAAATCCTTGTAGAAATCCGGGATGTGAGGGATACAAGGACCAAGTGGATAGAAATGGCCAGGGGCCTGATCTTTTTCCGAGAAGGGGACCGGTTTTCCGCTGCCCGGCTGGACAAGTCGATTGCGGCATTGAGACTCTGTGACAGGTTTCATGAGATCGATGTTGATGTCAAAGAGAAGGAGGACGGAATTGCGCTCCTGTTCTGTCTTACACCATTTCGCCTGATAAAAGATATCAGGATAGAGGGGAAATACCCCGTTTTTGAGCGGGAAATCCTCAATGCAATGACAATCTATAGCGGTGACGCATTTATTCAAGAAGAACTCCCCAAACAACAAACATTGATTGAAGAGCTTTTCCAACGGGAAGGGTTCATCTCTCCCAATGTCGAAGTAACGGCAATAGAAGACCGAGATGACGGCTGTTTTGTCATTCATGTCAGGATCGACAAAGGCCCTTACTATCGTCTGCGGCTCCTTGAGATTGACGGGGATCGAGCATTTTCAGATGCAAGGCTCAAACTGAAAATGAAGACTTGGCGCGCAACCTTCTTCCCTGGCAGCTCAGGACGTTTCATCGAAGGCGACATCAAAAAGGACATCAAGAACCTGACCGGGTTTTACCGGAAAAAGGGGTACGCCGATGCCTTGATCGACCTTAAGGTGGAAGAAAACGCGGGAACCAAGAGCGTTTCCGTGTTTGTGACGATTGATGAGGGGCCTAAGTATGAAGTGGAATTTGTTGGTAATAAGCAGTTTTGGGACCTCACTCTGAAGAAAGACATGGTCCTTTTCCAAGAGGGTAACAGGAACGATCTTGGGGTAAAAAAGAGTGTAAGAAGGATCAAGGAGCGCTACAGGTCGGCGGGGTATCTTCAGACCCATGTGAAGATCGAAGAGAAGGCAGCGACCGATCAGGACGAGCCGATACGTATGCTCAGGTTTGTTATTGATGAAGGCCCTCGTTCGATTGTCCGTTCGATCCGAATTGCAGGAAACACCCAATTTGATGACGAGAAGATAAAAAAGCAGATGCTTACCAGATTGCCTGGGCTCTTGCACGACGGGGCCTTTGTGCCGGAAACACTAGCAGATGACGTAGATGCAATCACATCGCTTTATCTCAAACAAGGGTATATGGATACTCAAGTCAAGGAAGAGTTGGAATGGAACAAAGAGAAGACAGGGGTTGATGTTAACCTTAAAATCGAGGAAGGGGTCCAAACACTCGTCTCTTCAGGGACAGTTACGGGCGTTAACCTTCTTTCAAAGGAAGAGACCCGGAACGCCATCTCGTTGAAAAAGGGAGAGCCGTTTCGAAGATACATGATCAAGAGTGATGAAAACGCCCTGTCTGCCCTGATTTCTGAAAAAGGACACCCCTATGTCAAGGTGAAAGGGGAGGTCTCCATCAGCGAGGACCAATCAAGGGCCGAGGTCGTATACAGGGTTGATGAAGGGCCATTCGTAGAGATGGGACCGGTCTACTACAAAGGCAATTTCCGAACCAAGGTTAAGATACTGCAAAACGAGCTTGAACTCCAGCCGGGAGAGCCTTTTTCTCTCGTAAAGATGCTTGATGGACAACGAAACCTCCGAAATATGGATATCTTTAACTCCGCAAAGTTCAAGGCGATCGGGCTTAAAGAAAAAAGGAAGAGAATCGACCTTTTCGTCGAAGTAGAGGAGAAAAAGCCGTACTTTGTCGAGATTGGCGGAGGGTACGAATCCGAAAAGAGATTCTTTGCCCATACCAAGATCGGGGATCGCAATCTCCTTGGAACGAACAAGACCGCCTCGTTGGGAGGAGAATTAAGCCAAATCGGCTATCGGGGTGAGTTCAAAATCAAAGAACCGAGACTAATAGGCTCACACATAGCCGCAGACCTCAGTCTCTATGCAGAGCGAAAAGAAGAGTTCAATCAAAACTTCGGGACCACAACGTATGGTTCCTCCATCGGATTTGCACGGAAGTGGTCTGAACGGCTTACTACATCCTTGAGCTTCCAATTTGAACAAAAAGAGCAATTTAGGCGTGATTCGCAATACTCAGAGACAGAGACACTTGAATACGATAGCGATCAATTTATCCCAAGAAGCATTCTGGTTGCCACGCCCTTGATCTGTTACAACACAAGGGATTCCTTTATCCGCCCAAGGCGGGGGACCTTTTCCACGTTGTCGGTTGATATCTCCAAGGGGCTCAGGAATTCCTTAGATGATTTTGTCAAGTACCGTCTTGATTTGAGATACTACTTCACTCCCCTTAGTCGGTTGACCTTTGCATGTCTTGGCCGGACCGGTTACATCGAGCCATACGGCTCAACAGGAAGAGTGCCGGATGATCAGCTCTTCTTCCTCGGCGGGACATCGAGTGTTCGGGGCTTTAAAGAGAATCTCCTCTGTTTTGACGCCCAGGGGGACGCCGTGGGGGGGCGCGTCGCAGTGAATGGGAGTGTGGAGGCGAGGATCTATTTGGGCCTTGACCTTGAACTGGACGCTTTTTTCGACACGGGGCGTGTAAGTGATACATTTGAGGATGCCTGTTCAGGTTCAGGTGAATTCCGATCCTCAGCAGGGCTGGGCCTAAGGTACATTACCGCTATAGGGGCAATAGGCGTCCTTTACGGGAGGAAGCTTGATCCAAAGGAAGGGGAAAGTCGAGGGAGATTTCATTTTTCGATAGGTTATACGTTCTAAAGCAGGCATCGTTCACGACAAGTCAGAAGTAGTTTACACTTTCTTGATCTTGTATTTTGGCAGTGAAATTTGAAATTTAAAATTGGGAAAAACACAAAGATGTAGATGCGTTACCTAATTTCAAATTTCGAATTTCCAGTTTGGACATCGCCATTCAATTCGATAATACACGCTTTTTCGAAAAAAGTGTAAACTGGTGAATGAAGGATGCCTATTTTCCCGCATAGTCGCTGATTTTCCAGGTTAGAAAACAAACTTGATTACCACAAATCCTAAAACCAACAATATCACAAAAGCTATAGCAAGTGCATTGAAATACTTGTCAATAAAGGGCTGGATCT
>MAXP01000209.1 GCA_001751085.1 Desulfobacterales bacterium C00003060
GCCATTATCAATGTCTTTAAAGAATCACGCACAAGCTCGTCGTCATCGACTACAAAAATAGTAGCATCGGTCTCAATCACCATTGATCTCCATACAAATCAACTAAAGCTGCCGGATATTAAGGGAAGTATAGACATTACCTTACGACAGTTTTAAATTGGAATTTTAGTCAGTTGTTGGAAAATAATACGGTTTGGTGGACTTTGCAATTAGACCTTGGTGGTTGTCTAATCATGATTAATGATGAGATAGTCCATATACAGTTGAACTTTAGTCCAATAAAGATCACCCTTTCTGTGTAAGCATATCTGACTTTTCGGATAATCGAACCAAATCTGCGAGAGATTCGGCCTGCATTTTTTTCATGACACGAGCGCGGTGCGTCTTGACGGTGTGTTCACTCATTTCCAGATCAAAGGCGATCTGTTTGTTCAACATACCGGCAACAACAAGGGCAAAGACTTCATACTCCCGCGGCGTCAAAGATTTTAACCGTCGTTTAATCTTTCTTGTTTCGGCTTGTACCAGTTTTGCCTGTCTGTCCTGTTCAATTCCCCGATAAATGGCATCAAGGAGGTCTTGATCTTCAAAAGGCTTTTGAATAAAGTCCATGGCGCCGGCCTTCATGGCCCGAACGCTCAGTGGAACAGTGCCGTGCCCTGTGATGAAAATGACGGGTATGGTGAGATTTCTTTTTGCCAGTTCGTCCTGGAGGTCAAGTCCGCTCAAAAGGGGCAACCGTATGTCCAAAATCAGGCAGCAAGGTTCATGGGGGAGGTCATGGTCCAAGAACTCCCGGGCAGATGGGAATGTGTGTACATTGAGCTCAACCGATTTGATCAAGCTTTTTAACGCATCCCGGACAAGCGGGTCGTCATCAACTACGAATACAGTGGCATCGAGTGGCGTCATATCAAATCCTCCTTATGAATCGGTACGGTAAAGGAGAACGTTGCGCCCTGGACGGGGTTTTGGGTGACCCACAGCCGACCACCGTGCTCCTCAATGATAGACCGGCTGATGGACAGGCCCATTCCCATACCCTGGGACTTGGTGCTGAAAAAAGCGTCGAATATGCGATCCTTGTTTTCCTCATGGATTCCAATGCCACTGTCTTGAACAGATATGGTGACAACGTCAACAGCGTCTTTCGATGCACGCACAACCAACTCCCGCAAACCATCCCCCCCGGCATTAATAGCTTCCAAACCGTTTAAAATCAAATTTAAAACGACTTGTTGCAACTGAACACGGTCGCCGAATACCTGCGGGAGATTTGCATCCAGTTCAAGCCGCAACGAAATGTTATGTTCTTCAATGTTTTTGCGAAGGAGACTTGCCACTTCTTTAATGAACGTCTTGACATCAATAAGCGACCGTTCGGACTGTTCATTCTTCATGAGCATTCGAATCCTCTGGATTACCGCTTCCGCTCGTCTGTTACCCGTAACGATACCTGTCAATATCTTGTCCACCTCATGGAGATCAGGTGTATCGCGGGCGAGAAGACGCTGGGCTGCCTGGGCATAGCTCCGAATTGCCGTCAGGGGCTGATTGATTTCGTGAGCCAAAGATGCGGCAATTTCTCCCATGGACAGCACCCGTGACATATGGTTAAGTTCATCCCGAAGCGACTGAGACTTTTTTCCCATCTGCTTGCGCTCATTGATGTCCTGAATTGACCCTGCCATTCGTAAAACTTTTCCGTGTTCATCCCAAATCGCCTGGCCGCGAGCACGGAACCACTTATATTCACCACGCTTTGTCCGCAGCCTATATTCAACGTCATACGGTACACGTTCTTGATGGTGTTGTTCGATTGCTTTCAACGTGGCATCGAGATCTTCGGGGTGCAGATGGTCTCGGAAGGAATCAAATGTGCCGGGAAACTCGTCCGGAGAATACCCGATGAGTTCCTTGAAACGATCAGAATAAAAAACCTCTCCAGACAAGGTTTTCCAGTCCCAAAGGCCGTCGGTGGAACCTCTAACCGCCAGAGTGTAACGCTCTTCACTCTTACGTGTCTTTATCTCTGCCTGACGACGCTTTTTTATCTGAATCCACAGCATAATGATAAGAGAAGTCTCGATAAAGAGGAAAGCAAT
>MAXP01000210.1 GCA_001751085.1 Desulfobacterales bacterium C00003060
TCTTCAAGTTTGACCAAGGTTGGTGTCACAAAGATCAACAGTTCTTTCCTGTCCCTATGTTTCGTCGTGGACTTAAAGAGCCATCCCAATACAGGGATCTTGGAAAGATAGGGCACTCCCTGTTTTGACAAGTGTTCTTCCTTTTCGATAATCCCGCCGATTACAATGGTATCTCCATCGTTCACGAGCAATTCCGTGCCCGCCTCCTTTGTCTTGATTGCCGGAGTGCCCAGAACTTGCTTCGACCAGTCGGGAGCATTTTTCGTGGCAACGATCTTCATGGCGATACGATTGTCCATGGTAATATGGGGCGTTACTTTCAATTCGAGGACGGCATCTGCCCACTGGATGCTGTAGCTGTCCTCTTGACGGACCTGGTAAGGTATCTCGATGCCCTGTTTTATGTAAGCTTCCCTGTTGTCAAGGGTAAGTATTCTTGGGGACGATATGATCTTACCTTTCCCTTCTGCCTCCATGGCCTGAAGAACAGCTTCCAGCGTCAAAGGAGTGAGGCCGGCCAGTCTGGCAAAATTGAAAGCAATACCGCTTGTGGGGCCGGAAGGAGGCAGGTTTACTACCCAGTTGTTACCGGCCTCATCCGACACCCCGCCCGTTAGTCCGTATGTACCGCCAATCGCGTCATAGCCCCGTTGGGGACCGACGCCATACCTGTCGTCCCCAGACTGAATACCGTACTCTCCGCCCCACAGGATACCTATCTCACGGGAAAAACTGGTATCAGCTTCCACAATCCGTGCCTCTATCATGACCTGTGGGGTTGCTTTATCCAACTTTCCGACCATCTGTTTGGCATTGTCAATGGCCGCGGGGACGTCATTAATGATAATCGTGTTGGTCCGCGCGTCAATCGACAGTCTGCCTCGACTTGTTTTGATCTCATCCAAGTGTGGCTTTATGTCAGAGGCTGTTGCGTAGTTGACGGAGATATATTCTGTAGCCAATGGCTCGAGATCTCTCTCTGCTTCAACGGCCTTTCGTTCGGATTCCAGATTCTTGAGTGTTGCAATGCGGACAATATTTCCCTCTTTACGTGTTCCCAGCTTGTTCATTCTGACGATCAGGTCGAGAATCTGATCCCACGGGACATTGTCAAGCTTCAGGTTGACCCTGCCTTGAACATCGTCCCCGATGATAAAATTCATGCCGCTGATATCATGCAAAATCCTGAAGACATGACGAATATCCGCATCCTGGAAATCAAGCGATATCTTTTGTCCTGTATAGCTCTTTCCAGTGTCAGTCAAAACAGGCTTGTCTGAAGGCACTTCCGCTTCCCCTGCGATTTTTGTTTCAGTCTCCTTCGTCATCTGTTGCCATTTCGGCACCTTCATGTCCGGCATTGGCTTCGGAGGTACGGAAGAGGGCTCAAAGTCAACAAAAAGAAGGTCCTCTTTCTGTTCCACTCTGTAGGGGACCGGCTCACGGAGATCTATGCCTATGACGGCTGTATCTCCCATCCTGGCCGTTTGTACTGGAACAATGTGGTCAACAGCGCTCTTGAATCGCGTTGTAATAAGGGGTCGTTTCTGAGATTTTGGGATCTTTGTATCAAAGAGCTTCAACAAGACCCTTTTGTCTGAAGGTCTTGAAGTTTCGTATTTGACCCTCCTGGTGGTTCCAACGATAATCCGTGATTTGCCTCCCTCCAGCATGACAAAGTCCACCCGGTTGACCCATGCGGGCTGTGAAGCCTCGACTTCACCCTCCCCCGGTTTTGAGGCCGGCGCCGGTTTTTCTTCAGCCTCGCCCCCCTCTTCCGATTCAGGATTGGCCGGGCCTTTGGCCTGTGTTGTAACTGGAGGAGGCTCCTCAGCGCCGGCGCTTGATTCTATGATCGATTTTCTAAAACGAATCAGAAGTTGATTCCCCTGCTGTGTTACTTCATAGGGAACATCTTCTTTCAGGTTGATCTGAATCCTGGATGCCTCCCCTTTGTCTTTCCGTCTAATGGTAACAATGTCTTTGACCAGAGCGCTCTCCGGCGTGTAGGTTCCCTCAACCCCTGCCAGAGCCGTGTCCGGGAAATAGAGGGCCACGCCAGGCGGTTGCAGGCGCTTGACTGCGGTGTATGCCAGGGGCTGGTTCCCCTTTATGGTGACGAAAACCGCGGCTTTGTCCTCAGTGGCCGTGATTTCATGAATGTTTCTTTCATCAGGAATTGTCTCGGCTTTAGCCAATTCCGGTTGTGCAGGTGTTGCCTTGGAAGCACACCCAGCCGCCACAAGCAGGAATGTGAAGGCGATAAGCAGCCAATAGTTGCTCAAGAGCCCTCTTGCCGTGTATCTCATCTTAGTCATTTTACCCAGTCCCGAGCTTCTTCTGAAGTATTAACACCTTTTCTATTGTTTTCATCTTGCCGGCAAGTAAATCCTCAACTTCTTCCTCAACGATGATCCTGTCATTGAGGATCTGTTTGACCTGCCCAAAATTCGCGCCAATGTATGTACCTTTGATGACAATATAACCCTTGCCGGAGGCCTCCTCCACCAGGGCCTTGTTTCCTGCAGGTGAGATGATGATGCCGACCAGTTTCAACTGGCTCAGTTCTACCTTTTGAAGCGCTGTGAGAGGCGGCCTCTTTTTTTTCTTTAGCTTTTTCTTGAGCTTTTTCCTGACCTTTTCCTCGGCACGCGCCCTGTTTTCTGCCTCTATTGCAAGAATTGACTTAAAGGGATCGAGTTTCCCTTTGGGATCATAGAAGTAGGCAACCTTTTTTTCAATTTCTTCGCTGGGTTTCTGAATCTCTGATTCGATCTGCTGGATGAGGGGTTCTTTTTCAGGCAATGAAGGGGGCTTGAGAGCGACCACGGCAGGGGCAGTTTCTTTACCGGGTTGCCTGCCGGCAGGTTTTGCGTCACTCTTAGGTTTGGTTTCGGATTTGGCTGTTTGAGCCTCTGTCTCTGTCTGGTCGACAGGTTTTATGGTTTTAGAAGGGCTTTCCCCCGGCAGTGAGATCTTCTGTCTATATACGATACGTTTGTGAGGTCGCGGCGGCTCCGGTTCACTTTGGCAACATGTTGCAGTGAGCAGAACAAGGGCCAACCCAACAAGTATGCTACACGATTTCGGAATGCGGAATGCGGATTTCGGATTTGAGTTTGACGCCATTTTTGTTGTAATTCAACCTGGTTGCGTCACATTAACGTATCTTCTCAATGCTAAAAGCTCAAAGCTGAAAGTTGAACCTCTGAACCCTGAACCTCTGAACGGTTACCACATCAACTACTTTGCCTTTTTCGTTTTGGCCGGTGAACCCTCTAAAAATTTATACGTCATGGCCACACAGGAGGCATTCAAGAGTCCTTCAGCGCCCTTGGAGGCCCTTATCCTGATATCCAAAATATTGACGATCCTGGGCAACCTTGCGACTTTGTCAAAAAACATTGCCAGGTTGTGATACCCACCTTTTACCTCAATAATTACAGGGATCTCCGCGTAAAAATCCCTTGATATCTCCTTTCCGGGTTTGAACAATATGAATTCCAGACCTGCATCCCTGCCCGATTTTGATATGGCCTCCAGGAGGGTTGGGATCTCCTTCTTGTCCGGCAGAAGCTGAATGGCAAGCTTGAACCTGACCTCTGCATTCCTGTACCTTTCCTGGAATTTCTTTAGGTCTCTTGCGGCTGACCTGGCTTTTGCGACCTTTGTTTCAAGTTCATCCAAGTTCTTCTTCAACTCTTGGATTTTGCTGTGCCTCGGCATGTAGATCAGATAAGTAAAACTGCCGCCCAAGATCAGGAACACGCCCACGCAGATCAAAATCCTTTGCACGCGGCTCAGGGCTGCAATCTTTTCCAATGGAAGACTCGGCGCAGATATTTTTGCCATACAGGACTGCTATGTCTTTGATTTTTCTGAAGGTTTTGAACTTGTCGGTTGACAGGTTATTGTAAACCTCTTGAATTTCCTGTTCTGGTCAATTGTAGTCTGTTTGGAGGCTATGAGATCGACCTTCTGGAAAGAGGGGGATACTTCAAGACGCTTCATGAAGTCAGCAACGGTCTTGTTATCCGTGGCCACACCCTCAAGATTCATCATCCCTCCGGTTTGGGTCATGCTGGTCAGCCACATCTTGTTTGCCACCACGAGGCTGGTAAGTGCATCCATGATCCGAGCCGGCCCGCTGCGGTTTGCTTCAAGCATCTCAATGACCTTCATCTTTGCTTCAAGCGTCTTAAGTTGCTTCTTGATCTTCTTGACCTGTTTGACGATGGCCTGATATCTCCTAAGCTCTTGTTGAGCGTTCTCTATTTTGACATCGAGGTCCGAGATCGTTCCGTCCAAATGGATTGCGATGTAAGTCATGACACCAAGAGCAAAAAAAACCGACAGGGAAAAAACGCATAACTGTCGTCGAACATTTTCCTTTTTCCGTGCGGCTCGAACCGGCAACAGATTGATCCGTATCATTTGTCGTATACTCTCCTTGATGCCAGGCCCATGCAGATCGCAGCTTGAGGAGCGATCTTGTGAAGATAGTCCAAGTCGTTTTGCTTTTCGTCAATCTGTAGACTTTCAAAGGGTTTACACATCTGTACATCCACGGAAGTCTCGGCTGAAAGAAGATCGAAAAACCCCGGTGTCTGAGTGGCTCCACCGCTCAGGATGATCTGCCTGATGTCCTCATCCCGGTATGTAGAACAGTAGAAATCAATGCCGCGCCTGATCTCATCACACCAGATGGACGTGAAGGAACTAATGATCTCCTGAATCCCTTCCTCGGGAACCTTGTTTTTCGCCTCGCCTATCTTGGCAGCCTCGGCCTCCTCAAAGGAACAATCAAATCTGGAGGCAATCTCCCGGGTAATCTGGTCGCCTCCGACAGATACATCTCGTGTAAAAACAGATATATTGTCTTTTACGATATTCATATTCATTTTGTTAGCCCCAATATCGATCAGGGCAATGTTTCCTTCTTCGTTTAAGTAGTTGTCTTCAAACATCCTTTCCAGGGCAAACACATCGATGTCAATCACGCAGGGTTTCAGGTTCGCCATTTCCAGGAGGTCCACATACTCATCGACGATCTCCTTCTTGGCTGCAACCAGCATCACATTCATTTGATTCGGGTTTGATTCATGATTTCCAATAATGTGAAAATCGATATTTACATCCTGCAGTTCAAATGGGATATACTGTTCGGCTTCATATTGTATGCCTTCCTGCATCTCATCATCCGTCATTTTGTCCACAGTGATCCTCTTGATGATAATCGAATAACCGGCAATAGATATGGCCACTTTCTGTTCCTTGACTTTCAAATCATTCATAAGACCCTTGATGGTATCAGCTACAACACCAGGTTCTTTGATACGACCGTCCACAATAGCGCCCTGCGGTAAATCCGCAATGCCGAATTTTTTTAAGATTCTATCTTTTTTTGTCTGCAGGATTTCGGCAAGCTTGATCGTTCGCGAACCAATGTCCAAGCCGATGAGGTGGTCCTTTTTGGCAGAAAACATATTGTTTCCTTAATCACCGAGCATGTATATACCTCGAAAGGCAGCAAATGACACTTTTTCGCCGGCCATGAACATCAATAGCCGCGTTGCTCAGTCTTGCAATAGCCGGCTATTCCGCGCCTTCGCGCCTTGCTCTTGATGCTCATGACTCACCGAG
>MAXP01000211.1 GCA_001751085.1 Desulfobacterales bacterium C00003060
CGGAGAGGAAAATCGGCCCGGATCAAGGAACTGCGGCCCCATTAGGGCCGAACTTGGCTCACCTGCGCTTCGCCATCGGCCGAAAAAACCTCAATTTATGACCTTCCGAGGTATACATTGTCCTGGATCATGACCTGTGGACACTAATCCTGAGCAGTTTGAGAAGGGGGCCCGAAAACAGGGATACTCAAGGATTGCCGGCATTGATGAAGCCGGAAGGGGCCCTCTGGCAGGCCCGGTAGTGGCTGGAGCAGTCATCCTTCCCCAAGAGTTTTGTCTCCCTCATCTTGATGACTCCAAGAGAGTGGGCGCCAAGAGACGAGAACAGCTTTTTGATGCTATCCATGAGCAGGCAATTTCTATAGGGATAGGGATCGTTGATCCCGCGGAAATCGACCGAATCAATATCCTTCAGGCTTCTCTCTCTTCCATGCGTATGGCAGTGGATAATCTCAGACCTGCCCCGGACTACCTGCTGGTTGACGGCACGTTTCCAATTAGATCTCCGGTCCCACAGGAGGTCATCAAACATGGTGACAGGCGATCCGTGTCCATCGCAGCAGCATCCATCATCGCCAAGGTGACCCGGGATCGACTCATGAAGCTTTACCACGATGAGTTTCCCCAATTTGGCTTTTACAGGAACAAGGGGTATGGCACGGAAGAACACCGCCTTGCGATTCGAGCTTGTGGATATTGCCGGATTCACAGGAAAACCTTCCGCGGAGTCAAGGAATACCTGTAGCAATCCGGACTTCGGAAAAGAGTATGCGCAAACCGGAAAACCCAGCCAATGATGGGCGGCGCCACACCGGGAAAAGCGGCGAGGCCCTTGCGGTGAGCTTCTTGAAAAAAAATGGGTATCGGATTATTGAACAAAACTATCGCTGCAAATTAGGCGAGATCGATATTATCGCCCGAGACGGTCGCGTACTTGCCTTTATCGAAGTAAAGGCCCGACGAACAGACCTGTTTGGAGGACCCAAGTGGGCCGTGACACCTCGAAAGCAGCGCAAAATATCAATGGTCGCCCTCGCATACCTGAAAGAGACCGAGCAAATGGGAAAGAAGGCTCGCTTTGATGTGGTTACCATCCGCCTGCTGCCGGGGGACCCGGATATTGAAATCTTCAAAAATGCCTTCGACCTTGCCTACTAGCACAGCCTCTCCGACCAATCATACTACACCCGGGACGCTTTTTGTCGTAGGTACGCCTATCGGCAACATGGAAGACATCACGTTGCGAGCCATCCGCACCCTGAAAGAGGTGGAGCTCATCGCAGCCGAGGATACACGACAGACCAGGAAGCTGTTGACACGCTATGGGATTTCCACTCCACTTGTTTCATACCATGACCACAACAAAGAAAAGCGTACCCCGGCTCTTATTGAGAGGCTCAAAACCGGCATCTCCATTGCCATTGTGACGGATGCAGGCACCCCCTCCATATCAGACCCTGGCCATTATCTTGTCCGGGCAGCCATCCTGGCAATCATTCCGGTTGTCCCGATCCCTGGGGCATCCGCCCTGATTGCAGCATTGAGTGTCTCAGGGCTTCCCACTGACAGCTTTGTTTTCTTAGGATTTGCACCCCGGAAACCCGCCAAGCGGAAGGTCTTCCTTGAAAAAATGAAAGCATATCCCCACACCCTTATTTTCTATGAGTCTCCCAAACGACTCCCTGGCCTGATGAAAGAGATCATCAATCTGATGGGGAACAGAAGTGCAGTGGTGGCGCGTGAACTGACAAAGATTCACGAGGAAATCCTCAGAGGATCAGCAAGTAACATACTGAAAACATTGGTGGCCCGTCCTTCCATAAAAGGTGAGTGCACACTCCTTGTGGGAGGCTGCAAGAAAGCCGCCGAATTGGACCGGGACATACTCTTAGAGGATCTGAGGCAGCTACGCCTTGAAACTGGTCGTCCTTTGTCGGACCTGGTAAAAGAGCTTGCAAAAAAACGTGGCCTTTCCAGGAAGGTCGTTTATGACGAGGCCTTGAAGCTCAAGAGAGAGGGTTAATCTTGTCTTTCAAAGGACTGTGCATCTATCGAGTTCCTGATGAAATAGGGAGAACCTTGAGAAAAACACCTTGAAATTTGAGAAAAAATGATATAAGCGTTCTATTCAAATCGGCGTATTCACGTCATAATACTTGTGAGTTTTCACAAAAGGAGGGCAAGAGTATGGGAAAAACGGTCAAGGAGATAATGAATCCTATCGCAAACTATGATACAGTTGATGTTGAGGCGAAGCTGTGCGATGCTTTGGCCATATTGAAAAGAAATCATGAAAAGATAAAGGCGGGCGACACCGGTCGTTATCATAAGACGCTTCTTGTGACAGACGCATCAAAAAAGATCATAGGCAAATTTTCCATGTATGACCTTACAAGGGGGCTGGTCCCCGAAGCTGTTAAGACGACAGAGATGTTCAGCCCTCGTGCGATCTCTTCAAGGGCGCTGGCAGTAGCTGATGAGGTAGGTAAGTTTCAAGAGGAATTTGAATGGCTTCATACCACCTTTTTGGACCTGGTCAAGCAAGAGGCCAATAAGAAGGTGAAAGATATCATGTCACCCATTAAGTCGGTATTGAAGGAAGACGATAAGTTAAACTACGCCATCTATGTCCTGTTTAGAGAAGGCATTCGACAACAACTGGTCACCCGGGACGGCGAGGTCGTTGGCGTGGTGAACCTCATGGTTGTATTTAAGGAACTCCTTGAAACCGTCGGCCCGGAGTGCGGTGTGACACTGTAGAGCTGAACTCTGCACGAATACGGCATCTATGTGGACGAAGTCTCTTGCACACAATGCCAAAATCGACAGATACCCTTGGAAAAAGCCCTTGTGGTATGTTTATCGTAACTTCTCAATAAGTCGAGGGGCTGTCATTGCGAGCGAAGCGAAGCAATCTCTTTCATAGCAAGAAGATTGCTTCGTCGCTAAGACTCCTCGCAATGACAGGAGGTGCCGGTGACAGTGTATTACCCGATACCCGAACTTATTGAGAAGTTACTGTTTATCTTGAAAAACGGTTAATGATTAAGCGGTGGGTCTCGCCAAATTTGGCGATCTTGCCGGGGTCAAATCCTTCAGACAAGTAAAGCCTCCTGAAATCAGGCCTGTCAAGGAGATAGAGGATAAAGCTCAGGTGCCCTGAATATCCTGTATTATCCAGGCGTTGCATTTTCTTTACCGCCTCTTTTGCCAGCTCCGTGGCCTGACGGTGAACCGTTGGGCCACGGCCACGGCATTCTCGGATGGAATAAAGCTGACGGCAGCTAAATGGACGAACGTCGTAGATCAGACATGTGTCGTCCTTCTTTAACAATGGACAACACGCAATTTCGCTATTTTCTTTTTCCAGTCTGTTTTCAGCAAGGTTTATTTTGATTTTGTTCTTGAGGCCTTGCGGGAAGTTGCT
>MAXP01000212.1 GCA_001751085.1 Desulfobacterales bacterium C00003060
TGAGCCATAGGGGCTGCGGAAGAGCATCGAACATCTTAAGTCCACATCTTTCCATATTTCAGGATTATGAAAATAAGACCAAGCGCTGACGGCAGATTGAAGAGTGTGTTTGCCAGGATTGGTGTACCAGCAAGCAAACCCTTCAAGCCGGATTCATTCCAACTCAAGGCGCTTGCCGCTATTCGGCAGGCAGATTGCCTGGTTTCCGCCCCAACCGGTTCAGGGAAAACCTGGATAGCCGAAGAGGGTATTGCCCGAGTCAGAAAGAAAGGCGGAAAGGCATGGTATGCCTCCCCCCTTAAGGCCCTGACCAATTCCAAGTATCTTGAATTCGCACAACGATTCACCCCTGAAGAGATGGGCATATTGACAGGGGACCGCAAAGAGAACGCCGACGCCCCTATTATCGTGGGGACTACCGAGATATTGCGTAATCAGCTCTATGATGCCATGCACGAAGGAATGGATCTATCCGCAGATATTGTCATACTTGATGAAGCTCATTTCCTGGGAGATCGAGATCGTGGTGTCGTGTGGGAGGAAATCATGATCTATCTGCCTGTCCGGATACGTCTCCTGCTCCTTTCGGCCACCATAAGAAATGCTTACCAGATTGCAGGTTGGCTGGAATCAATACGATCAAAACGGTGCGTGGTGGTGGAAGAAACCAGACGGCCGGTACCCCTGTTTCCCATTTTCTTTCACCCTTCCGGTAGGCTTCAACCTCTTTTGGGTCCCAATGGGATAGACAGGAAGGTCGAGACCTATCTGAGCAAATCGCCCCCCCCTCTCCTGGCACCTCCTCGACAACTTCCACCATTTGGGAAGATAATAGGCGTTTTGAGAAAATACGATTTGCTGCCTGCCATCTTTTTCTTGAAGTCCCGGGCAGACTGTGATGGAGCCCTCGAGTGGTGCGTCAATAGTTCAAGGCGACATGCACCAAAGCGAGCGGGGTTGAACAAAAAAACTGATGAGCTAATCCAAGGACATCCACGCTTGGCAAACCACCGACAGATGTGGCACCTGAAAAACAGTGGTGTCGCAGCTCATCACAGTGGTCAGCTTCCCGCATGGAAACTCCTCATAGAACACTTAATGACCCATGGGTTACTCGATGCAGTGTTTGCGACATCCACTGTGGCTGCGGGCGTTGATTTCCCAGCCCGAAGCATAGTGTTCCTGAACTCGGACCGCTACAATGGCCGTGAATTCGCGCCGCTGAACGCTACAGAGTTTCATCAGATGACAGGCAGGGCCGGCAGGCGGGGCAAAGACCGTATCGGTTTTGCTGTAGCCATCCCTGGAAAATTTATGGACCTTCCTCTCGTCGCAGAGCTCTGCACCATGCCGCCCGAGGATGTGGTGAGCCAAATCAAGGTCGATTTCTGTATGGTCTTGAACCTTCTTTTGTCCCATAGCCCTGATGAAATAAAAGAGATCTTTCAAAGGTCCTTTGCCACATATCTGAATGTGCTCCGCCAGCAGTCAGGGCTCGATCATAAACTCAAGAAGGCTGGGCGGAGCCTGATGGGATCCCTTCCAGAGGCCATGTGTGCAGGACCTGAGTTCGTGCTGGATCTGATCAGGAGGCGTGTTTGGTTGAACCGTGAAGTGGCAGACTTGAGACCGAGGCTTAAAGCACTCGAGTCAAGGCTTTCAAAGGCAGCAAACCTGGTACCCGGACGGCTCTTTTTGGATCACCGCGACCGTATGTACTGTACTATCAAACGGCATGTAAAACGGAACGAGGCCGGCGTGCTTGCCTGCCGCATGAAACAAAACGTCCTCATACGAGGCAGGCATCTGAAGATGAAATGGTTTCGACCAGAAAAGGTCTCACAAATCCTGGATCGCGTCCTGGACGTGCCGCCCCCTGATGATCCGCGCAGAACCAGGGAGTTTGCAGCCGGAATCGCGTATATGGAGGTCCCTCCTGTCTTAGGATCTTTGCCCCTGGAAGAAGAGGAGCTTTCAGAACTGCGGCCTCTAAGCACTCGTATCCATTCTCTTGAACAGGAACTTGATAACCTGATCTGCAAGAGGTGTCATCACTTCAAGACATGTCATGGAAAGAGCAAAGGGGCTTTTAGGCCGGCACTTGGGGACTTCGCCTTGATGTGGGACAGTGCAAATGCCGTCCGTATGCGACTATGGAGCAATCTCGAAAAGCACCTGGAATTCCTAAAGGAAGAAGGATTTGTAACACAGGACGACAGGCTTACCCAGGATGGTGTTTGGGCGACTCAGCTCAGGCTCGACCAGCCTCTGGTGATTGCTGAAGGGCTGCGGCTTGGCATATTGCCGGGCTCCGATCCGGCCTTGCTCGCAGCCCTGGTAGCGCCCTTTGTGCATGACCGGGAAATGGAAACACAGATCAACAAATCAACGATTCCCAAGCGTCTTTTGGAGGCCTATGAAAAGATGAGAAAGGCTCTCAGCCCCCTCATGGAGCGAAAGGCTGTGCGCGGGTTTGGAGTGAGGCCCATCGTCTTTTGGCCTGCTGCTACGATTTATGCGTGGGCTAATGGGCAGCCATGGGAAAACGTTCTGCAGATTGCGGGAATGGCAGAAGGAGACCTTGCCATGCTCGTTTTCAGGACGGCAGATAACCTGAGACAGATTGCCTCTTTGACAAAAGTCTACCCGGCCATTGCCCGGAGCGCTCTTGATGCCAATGCCATGATTCTCAGGGAGCCGGTGGTGATGGAATAGGCCAAATTGAGTTTGTCGCCGTCAAATCGTGAAGACATTGGCGCTGAAACGCCATGGGACATAAAAGGGAGGGCATGATGGTTGCTCTATACATAACCTCTATTGAGAGGCATACCGGCAAAGATCTGATCACCATGGGGTTGATTGACCGGCTGAGACGAGACGGTTTCAAGGTCGGCTATTTCAAGCCTATGGGACACTCACCCATGAAAACAGACGACACCACGACCGATAGAGGGGCCTGGCTGATTCACAATCACTTTAAGCTGGACGATGCCATCGAATACATGTGCCCTGTGGTCATCACGCAAGACCTTATCATGCAAAACTACATAAAGAGTGTCACCGGGCTAAGGGAAAGGGTGGAGGGAGCATTCAAGAAGGTGTCAGAGCAAAAGGATATCGTGGTGGTGACCTGTGACAGGAATTTCAGCGAGGGCAGTTCGCTCGGCCTGTCCGGCATTCAACTCATGAACATCTTGAATGCCCGGGCCCTGTTTGTGGACAGTTACCAATGCAATACATGTGTCGACTTTCTCCTGGAGCTAAAAAAGGTCATAGGCGGCCCCATGATAGGCGTCGTATTTAATAAAGTGGATGCCCTCCATTTTGAAGAGATCGACGAACTCGTTTCTCCTTTCCTGAACCGCAAGCATATGGAGGTATTCGGCTCTCTGCCACAGGATACGTTATTGGGGTCTACGGGAGTACAAGATCTGGTGGACCATGTGGCTTGTGACGTTGTTTGTGGAAAGGATAAGCTCGACGGCCTCGTCGAGAACTTCCTCGTGGGCGGCATGCAGGTGGACAGGTTCATCAAGTACCTGCTGAAAACCTCCGGCCCTGCGGTCATCGTGGGTGGTGATCGAACAGACATTCAGCTTGTGGCTATAGAAACCAACGTCAGATGCCTTATCCTGTCCGGGAACCTCTACCCGAATGAGACCATCATCACAAGGGCCGAGGCAAAGGGCGTGCCGATTCTGGTAGCCAGGGATGATACGTACACTGTGGCAAAGAGGGTGGAAGGTATCGTTGGCAGCTTTCAGGCGGAAGCAAAGAAGATAGACCACGGCATCAAACTGGTGGACCAGAGATTTGATTTTGAAAAACTTTATGAACAGATCAATCTTTGAACTCAAACAAGTGCCGCGTCTTAGGCAAAAGCGCCCTGAAGTCTCCTTGTTCATTCTTGCGTCACAGTAGTTCTCGGTGAACCGCAAAAGCGAGTGCATTCCCCGTCCAGCCAAATCAGCGAGACTGCAGGGATCTTCAATCTGCAATGCCTTGAGATTGCTTCGCTTCGCTCGCAATCACAAGGAACTTATCGTAAAGTCATTACGAGGAGTCCCGCACAATGCGGGACGACCAAGCAATCTTGTTATATTTTTCACCGAGAATTGCTGTTGACAAAAAGGGAACTTTGTACTAAAAGGAAAAACTCGTGGCTTGTGCCTGGCGAATATTTAACCGCCTGTAGTTTCAGTACTTTCGGCTCGAGAAGATGCAGCTTCTCCCCACCCAGACACTCCTCTTCAAGGGACATGGAGTGGCTATATTGTTGAGCTGGAGGCCAAAAAAACATTATTGCGAAATACATTATTTGATGTCTGCTGCTATAGTATTACAAAAAAACATGTTACGAGTGACAGAAAGGAGGAGATGCCACGGATAACCAGAGCACACATGTTGCGGAGCGAGTTCTTTGCTCCAAATCTGTCGGGAGGTTCAGAGTTTCTTGGCTTTTACCTTGACATTTTAGATGAGCCATACTACCCGACACGGAATTCTTTATTAGGCTAGCAAAAAAGTAAGGAGGTATGCAATGTCGGTACTGATAGAAAGGCCAGCGCCTCACGGAGGCAGACTTGAAGAAAGGGTTGTGCGTGATCCTGAGCTGGGAAGAAAGTTGATTCAAGGTTGTCCTACGTTTGACATCAAGGCCACATTGGATGACAGTGGCACACCTGTAAGAAATGTCTACAGGGAGATCATGTCTATCTGCTATGGTTTCTTTTCTCCTGTTGATGGGTCAATGCACAAGGCAGAGGTTGACAGGATATTAAAGGAGAGAAGGTTGTTAAATGATTGGATTTTCCCTTATCCGCTCGTCTTTGATATCTCTGAAGAAGACCTAAAGAATCTGGGTGTTACCGTAGGCGACAGGCTCTGCCTGAAGCTTAAGGGAAAGCCCTTTGCAATCCTTGACATTGACGAAATATGGAGAATTGATAACCCGGAAGAGTTTGCTACCAAGGTCTTTGGGACCCCTGAAGGCAACCCGGAGGTTGTCCAAGAGCCATTTGACAAAAAAATGCCGGGCTGGGTTATCTACAAGAGTTTGAATCGGGTGGTATTAGCCGGCAAGTTTAGGATCATCAATGAGCCCACGCTCTTGCCGCCGTTTGATAAATTCTGGTATCCGCCTATTAAGTCCAGGCAAGAATATGACAGGAGGGGATGGAGGACCGTAATAAACCATCAAACGAGAAATGTCCCACACGTCGGACATGAGTTCCTGATGAAAGACGCCGCTTACACGGGCGACAGGGAACCCTGTCACGGCATACAGGTAAACGCGATCATTGGTGTCAAGAGAGCTGGGGATTATCCGGATGAGGCGATTATTGAAGGTCATGCGGCGGTTAATGAAGGAGGCTATATCAAGCCTGAAAGGCACATAGTAACATTCACTCTGTGGGACATGAGGTACGGAAATCCTCTTGAATCCATGTTGCATGGAATCATCAGGCAGAACATGGGCTGCACGCACCACATGTTCGGAAGAGACCATGCGGCTGTGGGTGAATATTATGAGATGTTTGCCACACAGACACTCTGGAGCAAGGGAATACCGAGTTATGGTTTTCCGAAATCTGTCAATGACGTGCCGTATGGCTTACAGATCAGGCCTCAGAATATGAAAGAATTTTGGTATTGTCCTGTGTGTAACGAGATCGCATACAGTGAATGCTGTGGCCACACAAAGGAAAAACAGAAATTCAGCGGGAGTTTTGTCAGGGGCATGGTGGCGGAAGGTCTCTTTCCACCTAAGGTTATCTTCAGGCCTGAGGTATACAAAGTGATTGTTAAATGGTGGAAGGAATTCGGTTATCCCTTCTGCAATGCCAAGTATGTGAAAGAAAAGGAAGAGAGACTTGAAGTAGATTTGCCTGATATGTAATATGGATATCTAATTAGGAGGTGTAATATGGCTAAGTTCGTAGCTGTGTTTTTGGATGACAAGAGGATAGCAGCAGTCAAGGGAAGTGATCTTGAGGCCAAGATAGACGTGATGTTTGGAGGGCAGCTATCTTGCTTTAATTTGGAAATGGATGACGCTAAGGCCAAAGAAGTCATGGATGCGTTTGACACTGCCAGGGTAGATTCAAGAGGATTTATTACGGACGTACCCATAGCATTTAACAGGGTACTCTTTGAAGAGATAGCCAAGGCAAAGTCCCTTGGCGCAGAAGCCGTAGATGGGGTCCTGGCCCGCGTAGAAGAGATAAAGGAAGCGGCTGCAAAGGAGAAAGAATTTTTGCCTTGTCCAGAGTTTTAGAGGTATCAGTTCTATAAACCGTCACCGGTACGCTTGCAGGTGACACTCAAGTTAGAGATAGTAGGCGCGGTGGATGTCCAAGGTGACAACCACCGCGCCTCTTTTTTTTTCAGGGGGAATGACTTGCTGTCTGCTGACGCATAAGACGTTGTCAGAACACCCACCACCTTGCCCCATAAGCGCTAAGCTATTTGCACCGGATGGACTAATGAACATCGAACATCGAACGTCCAACATTGAATCCTGAACCGCAAAAGCAAGCGCTAACCTAACCCCGCAGGCTTGCCCGCCACCCGCCGCCGGGGCGTAGGCCCTGTGGGCCGCAGGCTGCGTGGAACTTCAATGTTCGGTATTGGATATTCGTTTTTCATTTCCGGGTAGAACTGGGAGGTTGCCCTCCCAGAGCCCCCACAGACCCGTACGAGCGCGATTAACGCATACGGTTCCTCGGGTTATGGTTTCGCTACACGTATGAATGCACTATTCGCGGTCTCGGTAGTGGATAACGTTCAAGCAACCGGTTGA
>MAXP01000213.1 GCA_001751085.1 Desulfobacterales bacterium C00003060
GCTCTAATCTTCATAGTGCTCAGTTTCCTCCTTCCTAAGATTATTTCATCTACGTTTAGTTAACACGGCTTGGCTCTATCCCCGTTAGCTCTCTAACAATAAGAGCCTCACTGTCACCCCCTTTCGTGCTATTCGGGCACAGACCAACATGGTAAATGCAGGTTTTCCCGGCATGATAAGATTCATGAGCATCCGAAAACACAAACCTGATTCGGATAATCTTGAATAGTAAGCACAGACCTGAATTTGTAAAGGGAGATAACGAAAAAAATCTGATCAGCGACAAGAGGCTTACAGAGGCTATTTCTGGCTAACCCTTTATCTGATTACGATCTATGGTTTGCCACATTATCTCGTTTCTTTCTTATTCGGTTTTCTTGGAAGTTTCGGGCTTGATATCTGGGCTTTTTGCCTTTGTTTTGCACGATGAACCACCTGCTCTATTTGCATAGTCGGTCACATACCAGCCCGTCCCCTTGAGATGGAAGGTACTCTGGGAGATCAGTTTATGAAGCCTGCCGGAACAGTGCTTACAGGTCTCCAAAGGTTTATCTGAGAAGCTATGCCATGCTTCTTCAACCCTGCCGCACTTCGTACACTCGTATTCGTAAATGGGCATCTTCGAACCTCCTCCTACCTGATCTATTCACAATAATAAGGAATTGAGCGTATTTGTCAAGAAACAAAATGAACACAAAGCAAAACCATCTTAGTCCATGTCCTTTAGGTCGTCAAGTGGCCCCTGCCAGGCCCTGTAAAACTCAAATACAGCGCCCATATGGGATATTTCTGCCGGTCTCAAAATGGCCTGGGTTTTTTCATGAACTCGGGCCTCTTCCAATACCTTTTCTCTTGTGGACGCATCAAAGGCTTGAAGGAACTTCGCGAACCTGATGACATGGATTAATTCATGGGTCACAATGTATAAAACAAACGTAAACAAGCGCAACTCAGGATATTTCTTGAGGGCAGAGAGTATGGTATGATCTTGAAGGCATATCTTGTAGAAATCGTACTCTGAGGAACTGAGCTCCGTTTCTTGCTTGCGACCGACATACCTTATAATCTGCGCAAAGGGCACATGCACAACCTCGTCAGGAGTCAGGTCCGTCAGTGTCCTGATATCATAACGGTGGCCCCTCCATTCGCCAGGAGACATCTTGTAGGCATTGCTGGTCATCTCCTCTGCAATGGCCACCGCCTCATTGACGATCTTCAGCTCATCTTCCTGGAAATGCTGGAGTTTTTGCATGTCACACATTTGTACAGGCACATCACCGACCTTTGATGCCGCCTCCCCTAACCGTTCCCACCAGGAAAGGGCACAAGAGGCACCGCTACATAAACGGTTTCGATCTTTAGCACATTCCCGTATCTATAGCCACCCTTGTTTTCAAGTAATCTCTCAAAAAGTCGGGGTTCCCTATGGTAACAAGCCCTACGCAGCAGCCTGATAGAGACCATCGGGAGACTACCCGGACTTTTTGAGAAATCACGTTTTCAACAGACAACCGGGGATGGGCGGTGTCCCCCAGGAAAAAATATGGACTTGTGTTGTATAATGTAATAAGTGTGACCGAAATGCTCAGAATGCTCAGAGAATGGAGGTGATGCTGTGGGAAGTGTAATGAAGAAACGTAAGAAAAAAATGCGAAAGCATAAACACAGGAAGTTGCTGGCTCGGACCCGCCACCAAAGAAGGAAAAAATGATAGAGATGATATCCGCATTTCAGATTTGCGGCTTACGCCTTCAGAAAAGCGAGGATTTCGGAATGAAAAGGAAAGCAGTCCTCATTCCGAAATCCGCATCTCACTCATACTCTGTTTCTTGTTCCTATTTTGCGGGATATCCTTTCAAGTACTTAAAGAACTCAGTGTCTGTGGAAAAAATTAATATGCTATCTTCATCCAGGGTCCCCCTATATATATCAAGGGTATTTACAAAAGAATAAAAATCAGGATCAAGTCCATAGGCATCAGCATATATGCTCGTTGCCCTGGCATCGGCTTTGCCCTTGATTTCCTGGGCTGTTTTGTATGCCTCTGAGGTAATCCGTTTCATCTCCCGTTCTTTCTCTCCCTCTATCTTTCGAGCCTCTCCTTTGCCTTCGGAACGGAATTTTTCAGCAATTTGTTTCCGCTCTGCAATCATTCGTCCAAAGACAGACTTCTGCACCTCCTCCACGTAATTGAGCCGCTTGATCTCGACATCAACCAGATCAATGCCAAACTTCGCAAGCTTTGGCTTGGCCTGCTTCAAAATGCCCTTGCCTATCTTTTCCCGGCCGAACTTGACTGTGCCAAGCTGTCTCTTGTCCTTCATCTCTTCCTGTTCCAGACCAAGTTCAAAGGTGTCGAGTTCTCGGTCGGTTCTGCGCACGGTTTCAAGCAGAGGATAAGATGTGACAAAGTTACGCACCGCCGGGTCAATGATATCGTCAAGGCGACTCAGAGCCCCTGACACATTATTCACGGTCTGAAAGAACTTGAGCGGATCAACGATCTTCCATCGGGCAAAGGTGTCCACCCAAATGAATGTCTTGTCTAAAGTCGGGATTTGTCCAGGATCCCCGTCCCATTCCTGGAGGTTCTTGGGAAAATAGGTGGTATTCTGGATAAAGGGGAGCTTAAAATAGAGGCCGGGCTCTGTTTTCGGTTCCCCGACCGCCCTGCCAAACTGCGTAACAACCACCTGCTCGGTTTCATCAACTGTGTAGACGCCTCCAAGAAAAATCAGCAGGACCACGATAAACGGAATAATGATTAGAACCCCTTTATTCTTCATTTTTGCACCCCAACTTGTTTACCCAGGTTAAGCAACGGGAGGAGATTTTCTTGGTCAGCATCGATGATGTATTTGCGGCCCACTTTGGGAAGAACATCCTTGAGCGCCTCCAGATAAAGACGTCTGCGCGTCACATCCTTTGCCTTGGAGTATTCATCGTACACAGCCACGAACCTGGCTGCATCGCCTTTGGCACGGTTTACCCGGTCAAGGGCAAACCCCTCAGCAGACTTGATGGTTTTTTCAGCATTTCCCTTGGCAGCAGGAATGGCCTTATTATATTCCTCCCTTGCCTGATATACCATCTGTTCCTTTTCCTGTACGGCCCGGTTCACTTCGTTAAAAGATGGCTGGACAGGTTCAGGCACATTTGTCTTTTTCATCTCGATAGTCACAACGTGGATCCCCGTCTCTGCCTCATCGAGCTCTGTTTGCAGCAAAGCGCGGGCCTCGTCAGCGATTTCCTCTCTTTTGCTGATGATCTCATTAATGCTCCTGTCGCCAACCACCATCCGCATGGTGGACTCCGCCAAATCGCGAAGTGTCGCCTTGACATTGTGAACCTTAAATAGATATTCATAGGCGTTTTTTACGCGGTACTGAACAATCCAGGGAACCACGGCCACATTAAGATCACCGGTGAGCATAAGATATTCACCTTCATAGGCCTGGTCCGTTGCATACTGGGAGCGGACACCAGCTTCAAGAGTCCGGAACCCGAATTCTTCTTTGTATATATACCGTATCTTGACCTTGGTTACATCCTCGATACCTCGAGGAAGCTTAAAATGAAGTCCCGGTTGAGTGGTGCGGACATATTTGCCAAACCGCTGGACTACTCCCACCTCATCCACTCCCACGGTATAGAAGCTTGAGCTGCCAACATAAACAAGGAGGACAACAAGTATGATGATCCAGCCCCCAGGCAGTTTCAGGTTCTTGAATTTCTTAACCACCTCGTCCACGCCAGGCGGCACACCACCACCAGTTTTTTGCTGCTGTTGTTTTAGCTTTTCCCAATCCCAGGCCATTGGCTGCTCCTATTGATAGGTGATTCTTGATAAAATAAATGAAAATTCTGGCATCTTTCACGACAACTCAAAAGTAGTTTACACTTTGTTGATCTTGAATTTTGGCAGTGAAATTCGAAACTTGAAATTTGAAATTGGGAAAAAAACAAAGATGTTGATGCGTTACCTAATTTCAAATTTCAAAGTTCCAGTTTGGACATCGCCATTCAATTCGATAATACACGCTTTTTCGAAAAAAGTGTAAACTGGTCAATGAAGGATGCCAAAATTCTAATACGTTAAAGCAAGGATTCCAATATACCTGCCCTACTCCGCATAGTCAAGGAAAAACGGAAATAGTCCCTGTTGACAGCCGGCAATTCGTAAGACTATAGGACACCAATGAGAAAAAATATGGACAAACCTGCCCTCCTCGGCACAATCTTGCAGCAGGCCATAAAAGCCTCTGGAATTCAAGTTGATTTGGACGCTCACAGGCTCTGGCAACAATGGAAGGGTATTGTGGGACCGGCTATTGCCGAAAATACACGTCCCGAGGTAATCAGGGGCCAATTGCTCCTGGTCAATGTCTCAAGCGCCCCATGGATGCAACAGCTTCAATTTTTGAAACCTGAGTTGATCGAAAAGATTAACGAGACCCTCGGAAAAAAGCTTGTCGGGGATATTAGGTTTAAGATCGGCCCTGTCAACTAATACCGTTTTTTACTCCGCTATCACTCCGCTATCATCTTTCTTGCTTCGTCCGTATACCCTCCTTCGGGTTTATAGATTACGAGGGGAGGCTCCACGCTTAACCCCGGATTCCCATGTTTTGTCCCTTCTGCAACGACCAATATAGCCCCGGAACATTGCTTAGGATGAATAAACCTGAGCCGTTTGGGCTCCAGCCTGGATGTTCGCATGTGCAGCACAAGATCGACTGTGCGCTCAGCAGGATAAATCACCACAAAGCGACCAGATGGCTTCAGCAGACTTTCAGCAACCGTCACTATGTCCAAAAGACAGGCCTTGATCTCGTGTCGTGCCACAGCCCGCTCTGCCTCTGGATTGATCCTCCCTGAAAGTACCTTTCGGTACGGCGGGTTACTGAAAACAACGTCGACCGTTCCGGGTGTCAGGTATGACTTGAAATCCTTCATGTCTCCATGCACAATAGTAATCATTGACTCCAAGTGGTTTAGCCGTACATTCCTGGAAGCCAATCCTGCCAGATCCTTCTGGATCTCAATTCCAAAAATATGTGCCGGTGAGGTCTTAAGGGAAAGGATCAGGGGTATTATTCCGCAGCCGGTTCCGAGATCAACAGCGATATCAGCGGCCCTTAAACGAATATACTGTGCCAGGATTGCTGCATCAACGGAAAACCGATAACCTTTTTTTTTCTGAATGATCTTGAGCCTGCCACAAAACAGGCTGTCTGTCGTCGTCATTGGTCATTTGTCACTTGTCATTTATCAATGGTCCTGATAACCATGTGAAGTTACGCTAAAATGATGTGCAGCTTAACTCCGAAATCAGAAATCAGAAATCCGAAATCCCTGGCCCAGACCTGGCCAATAGGCTCTGTGGTTGCATATATGAAGCGAGCGCCAGGGCAGGCCGCAATACTATATCTTAT
>MAXP01000214.1 GCA_001751085.1 Desulfobacterales bacterium C00003060
TTACAAATCAATATGTTAGCTACCCACAGAATCCGTTAGAACCAGGTATTATGAATCCGGATATCTTTCGGGAATATGACATTAGAGGGGTTGTTGATAAGGACTTCACCGAGCAGGACGTTGTCTTGATTGGCAAGGCGTTTGGCACCTACCTGCGGGGCAAGAACCGCTCAAGCATCACTGTAGGTCGGGACTGCCGCTTGAGTTCTGAGAATTATCAACACCTCCTGATCAAAGGGCTTCTTGCTACGGGCTGCGATGTGGTGGATATCGGTATCTGCCCCACACCGGTTTTGTACTTTTCCATCAGGCACCTGAAAAAGGATGGGGGCGTCATTGTCACAGCGAGCCATAATCCCCCTGAGTTTAACGGCTTCAAGCTGTGCTGCGGTTATGATACGCTTTTCGGCGAGCAGATACAGAACGTGCGACGGATTATTGAGAATGGGTCCTTTGCTGGGGGCAGTGGAAACACGGAAACTGCTGATGTTATAAGCCCATACAGGGAATTTTTTGGGGACAATGTCAAGCTTGCCAGGCCCTTGAGGGTAGGAATCGATGCGGGGAACGGGACTGCAGGTGTGATAGCGGTGCCAATCATACGGAACTTGGACTGCGAGGTTTTCGATCTTCATTGTGAGATGGATGGGCATTTTCCCAATCATGAACCAGATCCCACGGTGATAGAGAACATGCAGGACCTGATCAAATTGGTACGAGAGAAGGACCTTGATGTGGGGATCGGATATGACGGCGACGGAGATCGAATCGGCGTCATCGATGAGAAAGGCGATATCATATGGGGCGACCAATTGATGATTATATTCGCAAGGGATATCCTTTCACGAAAGCCCGGCTCTACGTTTATTTCTGAGGTAAAATGTTCCCAGGTCCTATATGATGACATTGAAAGACGCGGTGGCCGCGCAATTATGTGGAAGACCGGGCATTCCCTGATCAAGCAGAAGATGAAAGAGGTTAAGGCTGAACTGGCAGGTGAGATGAGTGGTCACATGTTTTTTGCTGACAGGTACTTCGGCTACGATGATGCTATTTACGCCTCTTGTCGTTTGTTAGAGATCCTGGCAGCAACAGGAAAGACTATCACGGACCTGCTGAGTGATGTCCCAAGGACCTATACCACTCCTGAGATCCGTGTAGCCTGTCCGGATGACAAGAAATTCCATGTCGTAGAAGAACTCACCGAGTATTTCCGTCAGCGGTACGACATCATTGATATAGACGGGGCACGCATTATCTTTGAAGATGGGTGGGGTCTAGTTAGGGCTTCCAATACACAGCCGGTGTTAGTGCTGCGTTTTGAGGCGCTTTCACAGCTCCGGCTTTCTGAAATCCGATCCCTTGTGGAGTCGGCGCTTACTGAGGTCCGGAAAAGGTACTAAGGGTTGGTTAGAGGATGGGCGGCACTATCTAATCCGTATCCAAGATAGCGTCGTCGAGCTTTGCTTGACACAGGCGGATGTATTCAATGGCTTTACGATGGATTCCCATGTCCGGGTAAGACGTGAGTACAGCCTTGAAGCGTTCCAGGGCGGCTTTGTAGTGCTTGGTCTTATAATAGAACCTGCCTACATAAAACTCGTGTTCAGCCAGGTTTTTGTAACACACCTTAATGTGTTCTTCGGCTTTCTTGGCATACGGGCTGGCAGGATAGGTGCGGATCAGCCTTTCAAAGGTCAAGAGCGCCTCCCTGACCATGGTCTGGTCCCTGTCAATGGTCTGGAGGCGATCAAAATAGCAGAGCCCTGTCTGATAGACCACATAGGGGACAGCTTCGTTCTTGGGATGGAGGTTTTCGAACTCTTTATAGGCAAATATGGCCTCCTCGTACTCCTTTTTGTGGTAGTGGGCATCCCCCAGCTTGAGCTCGGCCAAAACGGCGTACTGGCTGAATGGATACCATTCCTTCAGTTTCTCAAAAGATTCAATAGCTTTTGAATAGTCTTTGTCCTTGAAGGCCTCCGCCCCTTCCTCTGCAAGCTCCCTGGCTGACTTTTCCTCTTCGGGCTGAAACCATGCACAACTCAACAGTTGCGATAACAGCAACAACATGATGATGACAGAACAAATGCCATTTCTCAAATTCACAAAACCATCCCTGCGAGTTGAAGAAGTTGCTTAGCTTTTAAAGCGTTACGAGCTGGCAAGTTTTTTTGCATATTCTGAGGCATTGATCCCCGCCACACACCCTTCGCCCACGGCCTTGGCTATTTGCCATGGCTTGCCGCTAATATCTCCGGCCGCATATAGACCGGGAATATTGGTTTCCTGTTTCTTGTTCGTTTCAATAAAGCTAAAGGACTCTGCATCGAAGATGACACCAAGATTGGCCGCCAGCTCCAGGGCGCCCTTTGCCCCTAACTCAACGAAGATACCGTCCACCTTGACCGTCTCACCGTTTTTCAGGAACACACCTTCCACCTCGTTCGTTCCAATGATTTCCTTCACCCAGGTGTCTTCTATGACCTTAACCCGGCTGCTTCTGAGGTCTTTGTAAAGCATGTCCGTGACCATAAGTTTCCGGCAAATCAGGTACACTGTTTTGGCGAACGACAAGAGGGTCATTGCACCGGTTGCGGCTGCGCTTTCGTTGCCAACCACTGCAACTTCCAGGCCCCTGTAGAAATTTGCATCGCAATCCACGCAATAGCTGACACCACGGCCCACAAGCTCCTTTTCTCCTTTGACACGGAGCTTATTTCGGGCAACCCCCATAGAGAGGATAAGCGTCCTGGAGGTAAAGTTCTCACCACTTTCTGTGTTGAGGCTAAACAGGTCATTTTCTTTTCTTGTTCTGACAATATCTTCTTCCAGGAATATTGCGTCGAAGGTTTCAGCCTGTTTCCTCCCTACCTCAAGGATCTCTTTTCCCAAAACCACCTTTTCATAGCAACAATAATTAGCTATGTGGGCCTTATAAAGACCGCTCTTGCGTGCCTTTCCAAAAACGATTACCTTTGACTTCTTGCTGGCAGCATGGATAGCTGCCTGAAGGCCGGCAGGCCCGCATCCGATAATGGCAACATCGTACAACTTGTCAGGCATTTAAAGAACCTTTTTCACCAAACCTTCGATGTGAGACTTTGGCACAGCGCCAACAACTTGGTCAACCACATTGCCGTTTTGGAACAGGATGATCGTTGGAATGGCCCGAATTCCGTATTGAGCCGGGGCGTTGGGACTGTTGTCTACATTGCACCTGGCAAAAATGATGCTGTCGCCGTACGTCTCTTGCAACTCATCCATAACTGGAGCGATAGCCTTACAGGGCCCGCACCAGGGTGCCCAGAAATCCAGCAGGGCTGGTTTGTCGGCCTTAAGTATCTCTGATTCAAAGTTGTTGTCATCAATATCCAAGACACCTTGTCCCATAGTTATACTCCTTTCTGATGTATGCGATGCTATCTAATGATAGTCATATGATGTTATCTTTAACCACACCGGACGGAGTTTGTCAACTTCAACAATAATGAAGTTCAATACGAATGAGGACGGTTTTCCGGGTGCCTTTCTCCTTGACACCTATATTATATGGTGTTAACAAACACACTCCGTGTGGGCCGTTAACTCAGTTGGTAGAGTATCTGCCTTTTAAGCAGAGAGTCGCCGGTTCGAATCCAGCACGGCCCACCAAAGTCCCCATCGTCTAGCCTGGTCCAGGACACCGGCCTTTCACGCCGGCAACACCGGTTCAAATCCGGTTGGGGACGCCATCTTTTATCAATAATTTAAGGCCATTATTTGACGCAGACGTATCTTCTCAATAACCTGAGCCGACAGGTGGACAAAAGCTGAAAGCTCAAAGCTCAAGGCTGAAAGGAAGAAAAGCTAAGAGTATGGCATTTAATTGTGTTGCTTTGAGCTTTCAGCTTGCCCGCCGAGGCGTAGGCCCTATGGGCCGGAGGCTGCGGGGAATCCTCAATTATGGCTTTTCAGAAAAATACTTGCAAATTTGCGGGATGAATGGTTTTGATAACCATCTGAAATTACGCTACAATGACGTGCAGCTTAACTCCGGAATCCCTGGCCCGGACCTGGCCAATAGGCTCTGTGGTTGCATATATGAAACGAGCGCGAGGGCAAGGCCGAACTCGGAAATCCTATACCAGGTCAACCAAGTTGTGAATGCTCTACTCGTCAAAATCGAGTGGGATCTTTTTCCGCCCGGCGATGCTGTGCCAATGACAAAAATTGCCAGGGCAAGCAATTTGACCGCATCGATATATTAAGTCAAAATTGTTACAAATACGACCAATATCATGAGGGTCACAATGCCACAAACTATGAGAATCGAAAACCACTCTCCCCAAGTCATTTTCTCCTTTTCTTCCATTTTTTGACACTCCTCTTTTTTTGGTAACCGTTCACGGGTTCAGTTGAACCCTGAACCTGTGAACGCTTACATTTTTTGTATATCACTGGAAAAAGTTATAGCTTTTCAGAAAAATACTTGCAAATTTACGGGATGAATGGTTCTGGTAACCATGTGAAATTACCCTAAAATGAGGTGCAGTTTAACTCCGTAATCCCTGGCCCGGACCTGGCCAATAGGCTCTGTGGTTGCATATATGAAGCGAGCGCCAGAGCAGGCCACAGTATGGGAGTGTAGCATAGCGAGTTCAGAAATCAAGAGTTTTTCGTGGCTGAATCACGCATCCTGTGTTATTGCTCCGTCCGGCTTCGGACTGCCCGTACATGGTTGACCCCAGGGCCACTATTGCAAGTACACAATCTGACAAGTATTCATTGAACATTGTCAAGAATCATCTTGCTTTTGTCTAAATAAACTATGGGACTTATTTCTTTTATAAGGAAGCTCCGACAAATACACGCCCAAAGGCCGTTTATACCTGCTGAGTTTGGCGAAAGTCGGCAGGTCAGAACCCTTCTGAACCGGCGGAGTGTAAGGAGGTTCCTGGATTGCGACATCAAAGATGAAGAAATGGCCCTGATCCTGGAAGCAGCCAGACTTGCCCCTTCCACAGTCAACATGCAGACATGGTCTTTCGGTGTTTACGATACAGAGAGCTGGAGACAGACCTTTGGACGATCCATTCCCTACGGTGCTCATAGGGCGGTCTTGGTTCTCGGGGATATCACCCGCGTAAAACAAGCAACCGATATTTTTCCGGATTCACCCCTGGTGGAATACACTGTGAGTGTAATAAATGCTTCTCTTGCAGCCATGAACATGACCATCATGGCCGAGACCCTGGGGATTGGAAGCGTCATGTTGTCAGATACCGGCAAAACTGGCTTTTTCAGCGCCGCTTATTTGAAAGAAAGGCTAAAACTCCCTTCCGGTGCTTATGCCCTAATGACGGTTGTTTTTGGCTACCCCAAGGATCGAGACGTGCCCATGCCGCCAAAGTTCGAGATAGAGGACATCACCTTTTCCGGCATTTATAGGCAAACCGACACCTGCAGGGTGCGTGAGTGGCTATCCTTGATGGAGGCTGGATACAGGGCAAGCACATTCTTCTCATCCTTTCAGGCAAAGCTCAGGTATTACAGGGAAAACCTGATTCGAGCAGAAAGGGAACTGCGAGATATCATCCTGGGAGAAAGGCCCAAGACGTAAGCGCTGAACCGTAACAAGGCTACAGGGCACGCATGAACTCCGGCATAAGGGGGATATTTCCCACTATGGCCTGGTCAATAAGGTCGATTGTTGCCTCTTTGTCCCTGGGGAGTCTTGCCTTGATGGGGAGATAGTTAGAGGCATGATTGGCATAAAACAGCCCTCTGGAAAGGTCGGTATGGGCTATCATGGTCTTGAGTTCTCTGAGCATCGCCATGGGCGAGACCAGCTTGAAATGACCCTCTGCATGGTCACGCCAGAGGGGTGTGTTGGGAAGAAGCATCAGGCTTAAAGCTCCCACATGGTCCGGGTCCATGGCGCTCAGGGCGCGGCCGGTTGCTTCAGCATGCACAGCGGAGCGTTCAGGTCCAGCCAGACCAAGCAGGACTGTAACCGAAAGCTTGATTCCTGCTTCCCTGACCCTTTGCCCCATCTTGATGATTGTATCCACACTGACACCTTTTCTTGACTTTTTCAGGGTGACATCGTCGCCGCTCTCAAGGCCCATGTACACGATACCCAGCCCATTCTGACGCAGGGCTATCAAGTCATCCAGGGTCTTGGTTCGGATGCTCTTGGCATTGCCGTACGTTCCCACACGTGTAACCCAGGGAAGTCGCTCTCGAATCGTCTTCAGGAGTCTAAGGAGTCTCCCTTTAGGGATAATCAGGGCATCGCCATCAGTTAGGAAGACACGGCGTTGGCGCCCGCAATAGCGGGCTGCAAACTCGATGTCCTGTTGAATGACCGATTCCGTCTTGATCCCAAAGCGCACACCCTTGTATGTGCCGCAGAAAGTACACTTGTTGTGGGAGCATCCAACCGTGATCTGAAGGATGATGCTGTTAGCCTCGCTCGGAGGCCGGATGATCGTACCCTGATAGTCCATATATTGAGCCTCAACTGAACCACTGAACTATTTGACGATTTGGCATCCTTCACGACAAGTCAAAAGTTGTTTACACTTTGTTGATGTTGTATTTTGGCAGTAAAATTTGAAACTTGAAATTGGGAAAAACACAAAGATGTAGATGCGTTACCTAATTTCAAGTTTTCAGTTTGGACATCGCCATTCAATTCGATAATACACGCTTTTTCGAAAAAAGTGTAAACTGGTGAATGAAGGATGCCGATGATTTCTCAACTTATCAATTTCCGCGGGTATTGTAAAGGCAGAGCGGTGTTCGCCCTTGAGAAGAGGGTCTTTTCGTGGTAATCTGAAACAATTCTGTAAAATGTTACTTCTCAAAAAGTCCGGGCAAAGTCCTGTGATTAGGCCCGCTCAGATTATTGAGAAGTCGCTGGACTCATTGAGAAGAAGTTACCCAAAAACATTATCTTGAAGTGTATAGGAAGCTTGAATATGAAGGAGCAAAGATTGGACATGGTCGTGGTTATCATGGCCGGAGGGATAGGAACAAGATTCTGGCCGTTGAGTACAGAAGAAAGACCGAAGCAGTTTCTTAATCTGTTTGGTGACCGGACCTTGTTGCAAAGAAGCTTTGATCGTATTTCGAATCTTGTGCCTTGCGAACGGATACTGGTTTTGACCAATGCGGCCTTTGTCTCAATGGTAGCGAAACAGCTTCCCCAAATTCCGCTGGAGAATATTATCGGAGAACCCATAAGGCGTGATACTGCTGCTGCCGTGGGCCTTGCGGCAGCGTTATGCCGCAGACGTTTTGGCAACCCGATCATAACAACACTGACAGCGGATCATCTGATTGAACCTGTTGCTCTATTCCAGAAGACCCTGCTTTCGGCTGCCCGCAGGGCTGCTGATGATAATGCCCTCTACACCTTTGGCATTGAGCCGACATATCCGGCTACTGGTTACGGGTACCTGGAACGTGGGGTGCCAATTACCAGTGAGGATGGGGTCGAACACTTCCGGGTCCTGCACTTCAAGGAAAAGCCGGACCTGGAGAAGGCCCGTGAGTATGTTGAGTCTGGCACGTTTTTCTGGAACTCAGGCATGTTCGTGTGGACTGCGGATACTATATTGAAAGAGATCGAAATCCATCTGCCAAACCATGCCGAAGCCCTTTCCCGTGTAGCTGCCTTTGATCAGACGCCCCAGTGGGAACAAGCACTCAATGCTGCATTCGAGTCGCTTCATGCTGTATCGGTCGACTTTGGGGTAATGGAAAAAGCGCAAGATGTCCGATGTGTGGCATCAAGGTTTTCCTGGAGTGATGTAGGAGGCTGGTTGGCCCTGAAAGACTTCCTGAATGAGGATAAGGCGGGGAATTGCTGTAGAGGGAAGGTTGTGACGCTGGACGCAACAGATAACGTGGTCTTTTGCGAAGATTCCAACGAAACGGTGGTTCTGATCGGGATGAAAGACCTCATAATCGTACGAGCAGGATCAAAGACCCTGGTTACTCACAAGGACCGCACGGAGGACCTGAAAAGGCTTGTTCAGGCCATGGGAGGGAAGGAATAGGGAAGGTCACGAAAATAGACGCCTGATAATCCTCTGGAAAAACCGGCGTCGGCGAAGGATCATACCAGGCACGACACCTGCTAAGTGGTAAGGCAGAAACTGGCGACCGGCCACATCGAAGCCCAACCCCCAATGCAATAGTGCGTAGACTCCCCACACAGCTACACCCATGACTATGAGGACTGTTCCAAAGGTCGTCAAAAGGTCCTTCTTGTCCTTTGTCATTGTGTTAGCGGAAGAGCAACCAAAATCCGTACCAAATAAGAATTGATCGTGTATTTCCAGATAATCGCTTCTATACCTCGGAAGGTCATAAATGGCGATTTTCTCGGTGAGTCATGAGCATCAAGAGCAAGNNGCGAAGGCGCGGAATAGCTGGCTATTGCAAGCCTGAGCAACGCCGCTATTGATGTTCATGGCTGGCGAAGAAGTGTCATTTGTGGCCTTTCGAGGTATATATTCCAAAAACAGGGGTTTTGCAATTGGAAGCCCTGTACTACGAGANNTTTACCTAAGGTGAGCGGTTCCATGTTCAGGGTTCAGGGTTCAAGGTTCAAAGGTTGTAGTCTGCTGATATTTTTAACTTTATTCATAGCGGTTGAGGTGTGACTCAGATTAGCCTCTTTCACCCATTGGGTGAA
>MAXP01000215.1 GCA_001751085.1 Desulfobacterales bacterium C00003060
AAGAAAAACCATGATTCTGCTGCTTTGAGCTTTCAGCTTTGAGCCTTCCATTACCAACAACAGAGTCAGGTCTTACTGAGCCTTTACTGTACCCCAAAAACATTATCTTGAAATCTATAGAAGAGATCTGAAATTCGCGATCCAATATCCGCAATCTTAAAGGGGGGGATTCTTGTGGAAAAGAAGGTGGGGCAGGCCGTGCTTGAAATAAATCAGGGTGACATTACGGAGATGGACACAGATGCAATAGTCAATGCGGCCAACGCACGGCTTATCCTGGGTGCTGGGGTTGCCGGAGCCATTAAGGCCAAGGGGGGACCTATGATCCAGGAGGAATGCAATGCCATTGGGGGCACCTTTGTGGGAGGGGCCGTGATCACAACCGGTGGCAACCTCGATGCCAGGCATGTGATCCATGCAGTGGGCCCGCGCATGGGAGAGGGAAATGAGGACGAGAAGTTGAAAAACGCCACCCTTAACAGCCTCAAGGTAGCTGATGAGAACGATCTCACCAGTATTACGTTTCCCGCCATAAGCACGGGCATCTTCGGGTTTCCAAAGCATCGTTGCGCCGAGATAATGCTTTGGACGGCTGTTGATTACTTGAAAGGGTATACAGGCCTAAAAAGGGTGGTCTTTTGCCTGCATGGGGCATCCAGTTATGAGATCTTCTCAGAGACATTGAAACAACTTTGATCTTGGGCCTTAATTTGTCCCAACCTACGCAACCTAAAGGTTACGGCTACAAAAATTGCTGAATTTGGGTGCAATCGTAAGGTTGAGTGGGTCTCGAAATGACAGGCGAAAGAGCAGTACTTGTCTCAAACCTGAAAGGGTACCTCTTCGTTTCCCATGGTTTCTTTCTGTATCATGGAAGTGTCGACGTCTATTGGAGGATACTCGCCAAGGACTGAGACGTTTTTCTCCCATCTGAGCCCTTTGTTTTTCAAGTCAAAATCCTTGAGTTGTCCAAAGAATGCGTCATAGGTGGCACGACGTGTTTCAAGGCCAATACTGTGGCCTTTGCTCAAATGAAAGATATTGCCGAAATGATGTATAAGAAGATAAAAACACGCGGCAGAAAGGTATTTGGATCGTTCCTCTTTGTGTAATCTAGGACAAAACTTGCTTACATGAATCTCTTTTGAATGCCTGTTTAAGGAGAAAATAAGTGCATACGAGATTTGTTCGTGTGTGCTCTTGTTTGTGACGAAGTATTCAACACAATCGTCCTCCTTGCAATAAGAGATCTCATATCTCCTCAGAAGTCGAGGCACGTTCTTTTTAACGAATTGTGATTCTATCGAAGTCATTTATCGGCCTGCCGCAGAAAGCTTTGTATAGAGACCAAACGACAATATACCATAGCTTACTAAAAGCAATATACACCAGAACCTGTGGAAAGTCAACGCGGCTCCCCTCTGCCGGAGAGAATCGTTCACGGTTTTGGGTCAGGAGGTGCTCCAGGAGATCACCTGTTTTTTCATGTTTTGGGGTATTCATTCGATACGAAACATCCTATAATTTGGGTTGAGCGGTTCAACGTTCACGGTCTCTTTTGTCCTGTTCCAAAGTCTGTCAGCCTTAATGGGAGGACAGCGCATGGAGTAGTGAACTGTCCAAAGATTCTCAGGCTGGTGGCTTCTTGGTCAATGCTGCTTTCACCTTGCTTTTGGCTGATGCCTCTTTGTCCCTTCTGTCATCGATCTTGATAGTAGTTACAACCCGCAGCGCACCGGCCTCAAACGGCACCTCATGCATCTTTAGCATGACTTCTAAGAGGTCTTTCAGGTCCCCTTCTATGATGGTGCCCATACCATGCACTTCATAGGCGAGGCCAGAGTCCTCCAGGAGCTTAAGGCATGCAACAATATAGCCGCTCAGGCTCGTGGACTTTGTTCCGATCGGAATGATGCCAAGTTCTGCAATGGCCACAAGTACCTCCATTCATTTGTTGTGTCCAGGAAAACCCCGTCCCCTGGGCGGGGTCAGAGTTCTTTGGTTCTGCCTGTACGTACGTGGGGAGTGTTGGAGTATTCCATAAAACGATTCAATGATGGACAAGCCCTTAAGGCCCCCTCTATGGGGCGAAGCAAAACCCCGTCCTCTGGGCGTGGATTGTTTACATTTTGCCGGTTTCACACTGACTTGGTCAGATCAACCCACGTGAAAGAATATAGTGGACATACAATGAGCGTCAAGAAAAAAAGATCTTGGGTAAAAGCGCAGGGCAACTCAACTTCAGCCCTTAGGGCCGTGTCAAAAAAGCCTTGACACAGTGTTTTACCATGAAGAGGTCCTCATTTTTAGGATTGTTCTATTTAAAAAAAATTGACAAGCGCATTCCTTTCATATAGCAGAGTGTAAAGTAAGAATAATTCCGATTGAAATCGGCGGTTCAAATTGGCACTGAAAGGGCCTGGTAAGTAGTCTGTGGAATTTCCAAACGGAACTCAGCTCTGAATTCCTCCACAATTGGAATAATGGAGTAGTTGGGTTTTATCCGTATGTGGTGTATAGTTTTTTTCATGTCTCTTATCATGAGCGCAAATCTTCACTTGTGTCCAGTATTTCAATATCCCATCATTGCTGCTGTAAACTCGCCTCCGTGCGAACAAAGACCTGCAGGGTCAATAGGCCGTAGAAAGCCCAAGACCTTTACAATTTGGCCATGAAGGCTGAACTCGTCAAGAAGTTAGAGTAGTGGTTTTTTGTGTTGGGACAACAGGGGTTCTATGTGCGGCTCTGCAAATCTGTGGTAAACACACAGGAGAGCTCAGGAGAGCTATTTTTGACCAAGCCCTAAGTTGGTTAGATGATCCCAGGACTTAATAGTCGCATGAGGATTAAGCCAATGAAATTGAATACAAGGACCGAAGGGAATCACCAGAAAAAGGGAAAGCGTGTCAGTAAAGAACAACTGATCAATAAATTGAATTACATAAATTTCCAGGACGACACCATCCAAATAAACCTCAAACACGCCAGGTATAACCGCAATATTTCCCTTAATGCCAAACCGCAGCCCTGTACCGGCGACCATCTGGACTGTATCTGGACAGAAACTACGAGACTTCATCAGGAACTGAAAACGTATAAATTTCAAGATGTTCTTGTCGCCAACGACAAGAACCTCCTCTTGGTGAAACCTGAATTAATAAGCATAAGCGACAAGGGGATCAGCGTCCTTCTTCCAGAGATATGTTGCGAAGTCATTCCCCGAAAAGCGGTAAGGCATTTATGTGAAGGCATCAGTGTCCAGTTGATTCAAGCCGGCGTGATTTTTTGCGGATCGCTAATAGATTTCAGCATCGCTGCCTTCTGCGTTGAAATAACGGCGGGTCGTTCCCAGACATTTCAATGGATAAATCCTGACGCCCCAGTATATATTGTTTTTTCGGATGGTGACACAGTGCTTTTTTCCGGGGAATGCAGGATACTCAGGCAAACCTGTGGCCAGAAAACGAGAAGCTTTGTGCTGGAACCTCCAAACGATCAAGTACAGAGGTTCAAACCCAAAGAATTCCGAAGTCCAAGACAGGAACTGATTCCTTCCCCAGATATGATTTTCAGGCATCCTTTTACCAAAAAGAGGATTAGTCTGAAGGTGATCGACCTGTCAGGCTCCGGTTTTTCGGTGGAAGACGACGAGGACAACGCCGTTCTTTTGCCCGGTATGATCATACCTCAATTGAATCTAAGCTTTGCAGACACTTACGAGATCAAAGGCAATGCCCAGGTTGTTTACAGAAAAAATAGTGGTGAAGAGAAAGAAAACGGCATGGCAAAATGCGGCATGGCCGTTCTCGATATGGATGGTAAACACCACGTGAAGCTTGTGGCCCTCCTGCAACAGGCATCAAACAGGAAATCATACATCTCAGGCAATGTGGATATGGACGCCCTTTGGAATTTCTTTTTTGACACAGGTTTTATTTATCCGAAGAAATATGCCTTTATTCAGGCTAACAAGGAAGAAATCAAGAAGACCTACGAAAACCTCTATACGACGAACCCGAACATAGCCAGGCATTTCATCTATCAAAATAGAGGTATTATCTTAGGACACATGGCCATGTTACGTTTTTATGAGAATACGTGGCTGATCCATCACCATGCCGCCAAAACATCAGGATCTAACAGGGCCGGACTTGCCGTGTTGAATCAGATTGGACGTTTCATAAATAATTCCCATTATATTTGTTCAATCCATATGAGTTTCGTTATCTGTTATTTCCGACCCGACAATAAGTTCCCTAACTATATTTTTGGGGGGATTTCCAAAAATATAGACGATCCAAAAGCATGTTCAATTGATACATTTGCCTACTTTCATTATCAAAAAACATCAAATAATGCATCGGGCATGTCAGCACCATGGGAATTGACAGAAACCCAACCAGAAGACCTTGTGGAGCTGGAACGTTTTTATGAGCAGGAATCAGGGGGGCTTATGATTCATGCCCTGGATCTGGAGGCGGGAACGATTGACCATGATGAACTCTCAAAAGAATATGAGCAACTCGGTTTCAAAAGGCAAAGAGACCTCTACTCACTGAAAAAGGATGGGAGTCTCACGGCAGTTATCATAGCAAATATTTCAGATGTTGGCTTGAATATGTCCGATCTGACCAATTGCATCCAGGTCATTGTCCTTGATCCGGATGAGCTTGACAGGGACACTCTCAATTTGATGTTCTCAGTGCTCTCAACAAAATTTGAGCAGGAGGAGATACCCATACTCCTCTATCCCGTCACCTATGCTGATAATCAGTCCATTTCCTATGAGAAATCATATAGTCTGTGGGTACTCAATATGCAATACACAGATCATTATTTCAGCTCTCTTAAACGTTTGCTTAAGTTCGTTTAACATTGAAGGTCTTGTTGTCGCCTTTTCAGCTACAACCATGAAAGAATCATCAAAAAAAGAAGATAGACCTTTATACAGCAGCAGGATTATCGATACCTACATAAGGCTGGTTAGAAGGAAGTACAGTTACGTCAACATACGCGAATTATTGGATTCCGCCAAAATGGAACCTTACGAAGTTGCTGATCAGGGACACTGGTTTACCCAGGAGCAGATAAACCTGTTCTACGAAAAACTTTTAGAGGTAACCGATAATGAGCAGATCGCCCGGGAAGCTGGCCGATATGCAGCTTCAGCCGAAGCTATTGGAGTGATGAGGCAGTATCTTCTTGGAATGGTCGGTCCTGCTAAAATATATGAAATGATAGGAAAAGCAAGCGCCAATTTCACCAAATCGTCACTCTTTGAATCAAAAAAAATAGCCTCCCATAAGGTGGAGATCTGCGTTAAACCCCGGGAGGGGGTTAGCGAAAAACCATTTCAATGTGAAAACAGAATCGGGTTTTTCGAAGCTGCTTCAATGATTTTTGACACTAAACTGCCCCGAATTGAACATCCAGAATGCTTGTTCAAAGGTGGAAATCTCTGCCGTTACATTATTTCCTGGGAAGAAACTTATTCTTCTTTGTGGAAGAGAATTAGAAACCATGCTGCGTTGTTCCTCTTTTTGACCTGCCTGGTTGTCGTTTTTGTCGATCCATCGATCACACTAAAGGTCGTTTTGCCCGTTTCGGCTGTCGTTGTTCTTGTGTTAACCCTGATTGGTGAGTACATCGGAAAAGAGGAGTTGAAAGCGAGTCTGTACAACCTCTCGGATTCATCCGACAAGCTGCTTGAACAGATTGAAATCAACTATAATAATGCGGTCATGACCAATGAGATAGGACAGGCTATTAGCAAACATACAACTATGGAAGATGTTTTGGCAAAAGTTGTTCAAGTTTCGGAGAAACGGCTTAATTATGATCGTGGCCTGATACTTTTGGTGAATCCGGAAAAGACCAGGCTGTTATTCCGGGCGGGGTTTGGCTATAGCGAGGATCGGTTCGGACTTCTCAAGAGGACTGCTTTTCATTTGGACAGGCCGGAATCAAGAGGGGTTTTCATTGTTTCGTTCAAAGAACAGAAGCCGTTTCTGATAAATGATATTAGAGAGATAGAACATTACTTTTCACAGCGGAGTCTCGAGTTTGCAAAAAAAATGGGGACGCAGTCATTTATCTGTTGTCCCATCATCTGCGATGGGGAGTCGATTGGCGTTTTTGCCGTAGACTGTGTGAAGTCAAAGAGACCATTGGTTGCGAGTGACCTGAGTTTGTTGTTAGGAATAGCGTCTGTCATCGGGATCAATATCCGCAATGCCGATCTCCTTGAAGCCAAGGCAAAACAGTTCAGATCTATGATACAGGTCCTGGCCGCCAGTATTGATGCCCGTGATCCCATGACGGCAGGACATTCTGAAAAGGTAACCGAGTACGCGTCAGGAATATGTGATCAATTGGGTGGTCTCTCCAAGGATTATTGCGAGATGATCCAGGTGGCTGCGTTACTCCACGATTATGGCAAGATTGCAATTCCGGATTCTATTTTAAAAAAGGAGGGAAAGCTGACAGACGAAGAGTACGAAGTAGTAAAAAGCCATGCTGATAAAACCAGAGAGATACTGGAGCAGGTATATTTTGAAGGGATGTTCAGCCAGGTTCCCGAGGTTGCCGGGGCCCACCACGAAAAAATTGACGGAAGCGGTTATCCAAGAGGGCTTAAGGGGGATGAGATTCCACTGGGTGCGAGGATTATTGCTGTGGCAGACTTTTTTGAGGCCATCACAGCAAAGCGTCACTACCGTGACCCGATGCCCCTTGACGTAGCATTGAAGATGCTACGGGAGGAAAGAGGCATACACTTTGATAAAAAGGCTGTTGATGCGTTTCTCACATACTATGCCAAGTCACACCAAAATTTACCTCGGAAGGTTATAAATGGCGCTTTTCTCGGTGAGTCATGAGCATCAAGAGCAAGGCGGGAAGGCGCGGAATAGCTGGCTATTGCAAGC
>MAXP01000216.1 GCA_001751085.1 Desulfobacterales bacterium C00003060
GTAGCTTGTGGTTTGTATAGCTTTTCAGAAAAATACTTGCAAATTTGCGGGATGAATGGTCCTGATAACCATGTGAAATTACGCTAAGATGATCTGCAGCTTAACTCCACAATCCACAATCCGCAATCTGAACTCCGCAATACGCAATCTGAACTCCGCAATCCGCAATCCGAACTCCACAATCCGCAATCCGACATGTGTTCCCTACTGATCCAGGGTATATTGGGCGAGCAGGCTTCCCCTCAAATAGGTGTTTTGAGGGTCCGAGAAGAATCTTTTGAAGAGCATCAGGCTTTCGTGTCTCAAGATGTGAGGTATGACCGTTATCTCCGTATTCCTGTAGAAAGGGTTAAGCCCTGTTAGGTCTATGTCTGTCCCACCTCCCATGACATCTTCATAGGCGTACACGATCTTTCTTATACCATTTATTATGCTTGCCGCATAGCACATGAGGCAGGGCTCAAGCGTGGAAAACAGGGTTACTCCTTCCCTGTCGATCTTCTTTTCCATGTCGACAAGCCTCCTCAATGCAAACATTTCGGCATGGTCCAACTCATTTAGCTTTTCTGGTCCGCTGTGGTGCCGTGCTCCGGTGACAAGTACTCTGTTTTTATACACCATCACACAGCCAACCGGGAATTCCCCCTTGTTGAGTGCCTGGCGGGCCTCTTTAATGGCCTTTAACATAAAGAATTCATAATCCATTTTGACTGGTGTCCTCCCCCTGCCCCATAAGCGCTATGTCCCCTGCCCCTTCCCCGGGGAAAAGGGAGATATGGGTTGTGAACCGTGAACCGTAATCTGAATACGAATACCAAAATTAAGGTTAACACAAGACTTCGTCAACCACTAAATGGTTAAATCCCTTTACAAATTCTTGCTGTTGTGCAATAGAAGAAATCGTAAGCATTCACAGGTTTAGGGTTCAACTGAACCTGTGAACCCGTGAACGGTTACAAAAAAATATTCCAATTGTTCGCTGACAGGAGTTTCAAGGGCATGGGCCGGATAGAGTCCGTAAGGAGGCCATCATTATGTAATATGGCATCTATACGTGAGGAGACAGAGGCATTGGAAAGGCAATATCTTTCTCCTTGCGCGTGTTTGAGCAGTGAGTCCCGGGGAAGGGTAACCTATGAAGAGCCCTGTTCCATTCGTACGGATTTTCAAAGAGACCGGGATCGCATTGTTTATTCCAATGCCTTTAGGCGCCTCAAGCACAAGACTCAGGTGTTTCTGTCGCCGCTGGGGGACCACTATCGCACACGCCTGACCCACACGCTGGAGGTTTCTGAGATTGCGCGTACTATTGCCCGGGCGCTAAGGCTCAATGAGGACTTGGCCGAGGCCATAGCCCTGGGGCATGACCTGGGACATACGCCCTTTGGACACGGTGGAGAGGTCGTGCTAAAGGAGATCTATTCGGAGGATTTCTGTCACCGGGAACAGAGCGTAAGGGTAGTTGATGTGCTGGAGAACCATGGCCGGGGGCTGAACCTGACATTCGAGGTCCGTGACGGTATCCTTAAGCATTCCAAGGGGTATGGAGCGGTTTTGCCCGAGGATTCCAACGAGATACCTTTAACCGTTGAGGGTAAGGTGGTGCGCTTTGCGGATATCATGGGGTATCTCAATCATGACTTGGATGATGCCATTCGTAGCCGCGTCATCGGAGCCCAAGACGTCCCTAATGTTTGTGTTGACATATTGGGGAGTTCCCATTCTGAACGTGTCAGGACCATGATAAGCGACATCTTGATATCAACCCGCATAGAGGCTGGGGAGATGCACCTTGGCATGAGTCAGTCGGTTTCCGATGCAATGGCAACGCTCAGGCGATTTCTCTATGACAACGTCTACAAGTCTGATCAGGTACACGGAGAGTTTGTTAAGGCCAAGAAGATCCTTTCCGAGCTATACTATTATCTTCTGGAAAACCCGAAAGTTCTTGAGAAAGAGCTCAAAAAAATGGAGATGGGTTGTTTCCGGATGGACACGACCCCTGAGCGGAGGGTCTGTGACTTTGTTGCCAGCTTAACCGACCGCTATGCCCTGAATCTTTATGAAGAGATCTTTTTCCCGACTCCATTGGTGTGATCAAGGAAGCGTTTATGGAAAAAATGCGATTCGTTCCTTATGAAGAGGCAAAAAAGATTATTAGTGACATTGTTGAAATGGAGCATCCGACCGAAGATGGGAAGCGTATTTTCAACGTATATGATCAGGCAGGAAAGCCGATCTGTTGGTTTGACGCTGAAGAGGTTGAAGCTGAGGTGGATGCCAGGGAGTTTGAAGACATAAAAGAGCACATCCTCCATCTAATTCCAGACTGGGCAACATAGGGCAATATAGTCGTTATTCTGGGCATCCTTCATTCAAGAACCCCTCTTGGCATGGGCTCCGAGTATTCTCCGCCCAGCATATAACCGCCGTCAAGCCGGAGCACGCTGCCGGTCATAAAGGGCGCATCCCGGATCACAAAGAGCACTGCCCTGACAACGTCTTCGATCTCGCCGATTCGTCGAAGCAGGGTGTGATCTATTATCTCGTTGCGCTGTTCCCTGGTTAGCAGACCCCACCCACGGGTATGAGGGCCATGGCGAGTCTCAAAAAACCCGAGCATGATTTCATTGACTCTGACTTCAGGCGCAGCTTCTCGTGCCCAGGTCTCGGTAAAGGACGACACAGCTCTATTTGCGGCCGCGTATCCATCGTTAAAGAACCGTCCTGCCGGCCCGCTTCTGCCGATGAGACCTGCAATTGATGAGATATTGACGACCACGCCATCGCCGGAGTCCTTAAGGTGGGGAAGGACCGAACTGTAAACCCACCGTTTTGCCCTGAGCGTTGTGGCCATCTCCAGGTCCCATTGTTCACGAACATAAGCCCCGTGTACGACCGGCCAACCCCCGCGCTCTATGTTATTGATCAGGATGTCAATACGACCGAACCGGGTTATGACCCTGTCAACAAGGGAGGAGATTCCGTCAATATCAAGCAGGTTTGTCCTGACAACGAGATGGTCGGCGCCTGCTTTTCCGAAATCCTGCTTCATCTGCTCAAGGGATTCTTCCCAGTCGTAATAGGTTAGGGCTACCTTGACCCCTTCTCCGGCCAAGGCAAGTCCGATACCCCTTCCAATTCCCTTGATAGCTCCCAGTACCAGGGCCGTTTTTCCCTCAAGTTGCATGGATCTCATCCCCAAATCCCTATGCCTTTCCGAACAGCCGACCCTTGATCCATTCCATGCCAAACCGCAATAGGGCTACGTCATCTACTTCCAGTGTTTCTATCACTTCCTTTTTAACAGGATGGGCCTGGGTCTTTGAAAGCCTTTTTTCAAGAACAAGGTCTCTAAATCCGTCAAGATCGTAACAGGCCAAATAGAATAATTCGTTTTCACTGTGAGTAAGACGGCTTCTGCCACTCCTGTTTTTCGAGGATATGATGTCCATCAACAGGTCATTCATCTCATCGTATTGGCTGACCGCCTGGCTCTGTTTCCATTCCCTGACTGTCCATTTCTTCGATTCGTTAAAACCGAGACAATGCGGCTCCCTTATTACGATGTGGAACTCCTCACAGGTGCGCTGATTAGGCTTTCTTTGCACAATGCGAGCAAGTGGATAGATGCGGCAAGAGCCTGGTCTGTCCACGTAGACGGTGCAGCCCGTTTTGCTTACAAATGGACAACTGAGGTCTTTGTGTTCCAGCATCTTGAGTGTGACTACCGGCAAACCGGACGCCGGCCCTATGTGATGGGTGGTGTACCGCTTCAGGAACTCCCCGGAGGAGAGCTTCAATCCATTTTTGAGACGGAGAATATCATACGGGGTCAAGAATTGATTCAGGTCGGCACAACAGCGATTAAAACACTCGATGCCCGGATGGCAAGAGAACAGGAAGGTGTCGTCTACTGCAAGTTTTATGAAACCGTTCATCATCAGCGTTTACCACTTCAGCAATATTAAAGTCAACTATGGCTTTTCAGAGAAATAGTTGCAAACTTGCGGGATGAATGGCTGTGACTCAGGTTATTGAGAAGTCGCCGGACTTATTGAGAAGTTGCGAGTAGTTCAGATAACTATGTGAAATTACGCCACAATGATGTGCAGCTTAACCCCGTAATCCACAATCCGCAATCCCTGGCCCAGACCTGGCCAATAGGCTCTGTGGACTGATTCGAACATACAGCGCCCCTGGCCCAGACCGAGATTCGTCAGCTTGTAGCCTATAGTAAGGGTTCGCTCAAAAATAAATTTGCGTTTTCAGGGGTTGAGGCACCCGCATGGCAAG
>MAXP01000217.1 GCA_001751085.1 Desulfobacterales bacterium C00003060
CAAGAAGCCCCAGGATTTCGCCTTTCTGGATGTCGAGACTGATCTGATCCACCGCACAGAGCTCTCGATAATACTTGGTCAGCATTTCCACATGGATCATGTCTTTCTCCTTTTCAGACTATTCCAGACCTCGTTAAGTGGCTAACTCTCAAAAAGCCCGGGTGTCCTTGAAGTTAAGGGCGCTATGCCCTCAGCTCCATGCGCTATGTGTTCCCTGCTGTAAATGACGTTCAGCGGTTCTCCTTGCCCTGCAGAGCAACCCTAATAGGGGCTGGGGGAGATTGCCCGGACTTTTTGAGAAGTTACGCACATCGTATGTCTTCGGTTAACCGGATATTTACCGCACATCAGTAACATCTCAAAAAGTCCAGGTAAAGTCCTGAGATTAGGCCCGCCGACAGGTAATTATAGTATTTCAGATTGCGGATTGCGGATTGCGGATTGCGGATGCAGATCATTTTAGCGTAACTTCACATGGTTATCAGGACAACTCATTCCTCAAATTTGCAAGTATTTTTCTGAAAAGCTTCATATTTGAAAACGGCTGAAACTCGCTTATAAGTGAGCCTGGCCTGGACAAACCGGATAAACCGGACAAGCTGAAAGCTCAAGGCTGAAAGCTCAAAGCAACACAATTAAATCCCATGGTCTTAGCTTTTCTTCCTTTCAGCCTTGAGCTTTGAGTTTTCAGCTTTTGTCCACCTGTCGGATCAGATTATTGAGAAGTCGCCGGGCTTATTGAGAAGATACGCACAGCAATGTTAACCATTTGATTTAACTACTATAAATACGACTTGCAGTTAAGCAATATATACACTTTTTCTGTATTGTCAAGCCATTTACATGATAAGAGCATCGATTGATTATAAGGGCCTACGCATAAGCTCAATGGGTACATTTTTGAAAGCACTTGACACCATATGCTGACCGATATTAATATTTCTGTTCAAATACTTTGAGCTAATACTATATTAGCAGATTAATACCTTGGATGGGTGTAAATCATGGCTGCAGAGGCTTGCACCATATACCTCGAAAGGCCACAAATGACACTTCTTCGCCGGCCATGAACATCAATAGCCGCGTTGCTCAGGCTTGTAATAGCAAGCTATTCCGCGCCTTCGCGCCTTGCTCTTGATGCTCATGACTCACCGAGAAAATCACCATTTATGACCTTCCGAGGTATAACATGAAGGGTACCTGGATTTTGTGAGAAGAGTTGGGTTTGCCACCAAGGATTCTATTTGTCCACCCGGTGAACTGGACAACGGGCGAACGGGATAACGGAATATTCACGTGTCAAAGGGTATGGTAAGCAACGAGAAACGGTGAGAGTCGTAGGTATGAGCGGTAGCTCCGGAGCCGAGGTCGGTGTCTCATCCTATGTCTAATATAGGTGCGGTGAGACTTAATGCGCCACCGGCCCCAGAATTCTTCCGCTACGTTAACTATAAGCACTGAACAAAGCCTGGTCAAGAAAAAAAGGGTATTATTTCCATGGCTTTGGGCCTTTTGGGTGCTGTACAATGTCCAAACACAACCGCTGGGAAGAGCGATACAAAATCGAGAATACCCCTTGGGATGTGGGCAAGCCGGATTTTAATCTTACCAGCATAGTGACAAAGAGGCCAATTGGGGTTTGTAAGGCATTAGAAATCGGTTGTGGAACTGGCGATAATGCCGTGTGGCTTGCCCATCGTAATTTCATAGTAACAGGCTCTGATGTTTCTGATATTGCGATACAAAAGGCTATAGAAAAAGCTTCCAATACTGACCTCAAATGCGCATTTGTTGTGGCTGATTTCCTGAAAGACGAAATATCCGGCGCTCCGTTTGGCTTCATATTCGATAGGGGGTGTTTTCATTCTTTTGATTCTGATAAAGAACGGAAGCGCTTTGCAGAAAATGTGGCGTCCCATTTAGAAAAGGGTGGGCTGTGGTTGAGCATCATTGGTAGTGCCGATGATCTGCCTCGCGACCATGGACCGCCTCGGCGTACGGCAAGAGACATAGTTGTCGCAGTAGAGCCATGTTTTGTTATTCTTTCGCTTCACTCAAGCCATTTCGATTCTAATCGTCCAAGACCACCAAAGGCTTGGGTTTGTCTGATGCAGAAGCGGAATAGAGCATAGCGGGTTGACAAATCGAAAGGGGTTGAAGATGCGAATTGAAGTCAAGAAACCAGCTAAGCAAGATCTTGAGAGAAGAGGTATAGTGGATGCCGATGTTCATTAGAGGAGAAAATATGAAAAAGATTGAAGCTGTTATCAAGCCCTTTAGACTGGACGACGTCAAGGAAGGTCTCACTGAGATAGGCGTTCAGGGGATGACCGTCTCCGAGGTCAAGGGGTTCGGCCGCCAGAGGGGGCACACGGAGATCTATCGTGGTGCGGAATACAGGGTGGATTTTGTACCCAAGATAAAGCTGGAGGTGGTCGTGAATTCGGAACTTGCGCCTCAAGTTGTCAAAGTGATCGAGCAGAAAGCCAGAACCGAAGTGATCGGCGATGGGAAGATCTTTGTTAGTGCCCTCGAAGAGGTTATTCGCATCAGAACGGGCGAAAGGGGCGAGGATGCCATTTAAGCGTGAAGACACCACAGCAAATGGGAGACAGGGTTCAATATATTGCGCGTCTTTGTTGTAACTTCTCAAAAAGTTCGGAGGTTGGGTGTCCCCACCCTCAGTCAAACCCTGCAGGGGGAGAGGGGTGAGTGGGATAGCCTCAAGTCAAGTTGTTGGGAAGTCAGTCTATGTTGGGAGGAAGACATTGATGAAAGTGCCGCTTCTGAACCTAAAGGCTCAATACCAGACTATCAAGAATGAGGTTCTGGCAGCTACTCGGGAGCTTTATGAGACCCAATGCTTTATCCTTGGGCCGGAGGTGGAGAAGCTGGAGGAACAGATTGCCCGGTATTGTCATACTGAATATGCGGTTGGTGTATCATCCGGAACAGATGCTCTACTGATTTCGTTGATGGCCGCTGAAATCGGCCCCGGGGATGAGGTTATCACCTCACCATATACATTCTTTGCCACGGTAGGGTCCATTGTGCGCGTGGGCGCCACTCCGGTTTTTGTTGACATAGAAGAAGATACCTACAATATCGACCCCCAAGCGATAAGTGATAAGATAACAAAGAAGACCAAGGCAATCATCCCTGTTCATCTGTACGGTCAATGTTGTGATATGGACCCTATTCTGGAGCTGGCTCATGCCTACGATATCGTGGTCATTGAGGATGCAGCCCAGGCTATAGGTGCGGAATATAGGGGTAGAAGGGCTGGTTCTATGGGTGATATGGGCTGTTTTTCGTTTTTTCCGTCCAAGAACCTTGGAGCCTTTGGTGACGGAGGGATGACAACTACATCCTCGGATGTCTTGTATGACAAGCTGAGGATCTTGCGTGTACATGGTTCACATCCTAAATACTATCATAAGCTTGTTGGTGGTAACTTCCGGTTGGATGCCCTTCAGGCAGCCATCATCCTTGTGAAGCTGCCTTATCTGGAACAGTGGACCTCGGCGCGCCGGGCCAATGGCCGGTGTTATCGCGAGCTTTTCAGCCACGAGGGGTTGGATGACTTTGTCGGGCTTCCCGCAGAAAAAGAGGGTCGACACATATACAATCAATTTGTGATTGCCGTTCAAAGTCGCAGAGATGAACTCAAGAGATTCTTGAATGAGGCTGGGATTGGTACAGAAGTCTATTATCCGGTTCCTATGCACCTGCAACCCTGTCTTCAATATCTGAACGGCAAGAAAGGGGATTTTGTACAGGCAGAATCCGCTGCAGAAAAAACACTGGCGCTACCCATCTATGCAGAATTGACTGAGGAGCAGCAGGCGTATGTTGTACGGAAAATCAAGGCATTCTATTCGTCCTAACCCAACAATGTATAAATGGGCATCCTTCACGACAAGTCAAAAGTAGTTTACACTTTGTTGATCTTCTGTTTTGGTAATGAAATTTGAAACTTGAAATGTGAAATTGAAAAAAACCCAAAAAAGTAGATGCGTTACCCAATTTCAAATTTCGAATTTCCAGTTTGGACATCGCCATGCAATTCGCATAATACACGCTTTTTCGAAAAAAGTGTAAACTGGTGAATGAAGGATGCCTATAAATGTCTTGCATTTTTTTCTTTATGGCGGTAGTTACTGAATGACAACCTGAAATACTATAGTGGGGATGTAGCTCAGTTGGGAGAGCGGTACGTTCGCAACGTACAGGTCAGGGGTTCAAATCCCCTCATCTCCACCAACAAAATCAACTATCCGAATCTTATTTATCAAACATGGTCCTCACTTATTGAGAAGTTACCTATAGAGATCATAAAGCCCATATATTACTGGCTTACGGCACGCAGTGAGGCATTGCTTTTCAGCGCTTATGATCGATCATCTACCCCCAGTTCCCTTCTTGTTTCTTCCAGCTTGTCCTGACGCTGCTCCCATCTCAGGAGCAACTCATCCTGCTCTTGCCTGAGTGCTTTGTATTCGCTAAGGAGCGGGACACTCCTGTGCCCATCACTAAAAATGTCAGGGTCTGCAAGCAATTTCTCCAACTCTTTCTGTCTTACTTCAAGTTCAGCGATTCGTCCTTCCAACCGCTCCACTTCAGTCAGGATCGGTTTCAGGGTATCGTATATCAACTGCCGTTTTTTTGCTTTTTGCCTTTTTTCCTTTTTTCGATCTGGCGCCTTTTTGACTAACGCCTTGTTTCCCCCTCCTTCCTCATGCGTTTCTCCCTGGCTAAAAGCGTTCGCAGATTCATCTTCCGTCATGGCAATATGGTAAAAATATTCTGCCAGATTGCCTGGGTACTCTACTATCTCGCCCCCTCTAATATCCCAGATCTTTGTTGCCAGCCTATTGATAAACGACTGGTTGTGCGATACGAACAACAGGGTGCCATTGTATTTGGAAAGCGCACTGATCAATGCCTCTGAAGATGAAATGTCCAGATGATTGGTCGGCTCATCCATCACCATAAGATTTCCGGGCTTGACAAGAAGCTTTGCAAGCGAAACGCGGGCTTTTTCACCTCCGGAAAGGACACCTATGGGCTTGTCCACGTCCTGCCCTGAGAAAAGAAAGGCCCCACAGACCCCTCTTACAAAACCGATGCTCTCATCCGGGACGACCTTATACACTTCCTGGATCACTGTCTTTTGAAGGTCAAGCATGTCTGAATGATGCTGTGCAAAATAGCCCATACTGACCGCGTGCCCCAGCGATATCTTCCCCTCATCCGGTTCTATTTCACCGGCCACCATCCTGAGCAAAGTTGTCTTACCGCATCCATTTGGTCCGATAATGGCTATCCTTTCTCGACGTAACACAGTCAAATTAAGGTCTTTATACAAAGACTCTTCATTAAACCCCTTTGCCATACCCTTGATTGATACGACAACTCCTCCACTTCGAGGAACGTCGGGGAAAGAAAAACGGGTCGTCTTCTCTCTGCGGTGGCCCTTTACCAGTTCCATTTTCTTGAGCAATTTAATCTTGCTCTGTGCCTGTCTCGCCTTACTGGCCTTAGCGCGAAACCTTTCAATAAATTTCTCCGCCTCTTTAATTTTTTGTTCCTGCTTTCTGGCGTTTGCCTCCAGGGTTTTGCGCTCCTCCTCACTGGCCTTTACGAAAAAATCATAATTGCCGCCGTAAGATCTCATCCCTTCAGGCCCAAAGCTGATAGTGCGATGGGTCTGCCGGTTGAGGAACTCCCTGTCATGGGATACAATAATCATGGCACCATCGAAATCCTGCAGAAACTGCTCAAGCCAATGCACGGAAGGAATATCAAGATGATTGGTCGGCTCATCCAGTAGAAGCAGATCAGGACTCTGGTAAAGAAGGCTGGCAAGGGCTGCTCTCATCTTCCATCCACCGCT
>MAXP01000218.1 GCA_001751085.1 Desulfobacterales bacterium C00003060
CCTTTGCCTTTCCTGAGTCGATTGACCAGTGCATTGGTGGCTGAAGCATTATGTGCCATGGCAACCACAGCCAGGGGGTAATCTGCCAAACGCATCATTATCCCACCGAATTCCCAGTTGCCCACATGGGCGGACAGTAAAATGGCCCCCTGCCCTTTGGCCAAGGCATCTTGGAGAATCTCTTCACCTTTGAGCCGGGCAAAAAAGCTCTTAGCCTTGTCGGGTGGGAGCTGAGGCATTAAAAAGTAGTCCACCATGTAATGCCCGTAATTTATGAAAGTCTGCCGAACCATTTTTTTGATAAAAGGGTCGTCCACAGGCCTTTTCATGGCCAAAGAAAGATTAAAGGCCAGCCCCCTCCGGTCCTTTTTAGAAAAAACATAGATCAGTAATGCCACAATATTGCCTAACAGGTGGCAAAGCCTGATGGGCAGGTATCGAACGGATAAAAAAATGGCGTGATATGAGATCGGGCTGTCAAGTATATGCCTTCGCATTGGGTCTTTACCGGTTACGATTCTAATGTGAGATCGCCATACTCAAGATCGAGATTTTTCTCTATAGCCGTTTTTACAGCCGCTGTTAACTCATCTTTACCGTTCTTGCCAAACATGACGGGGTCAATCAAATCGCCTACAACAATTTCAATTTTGCCGGGCATTAGGCCTAAGGTGCCCTTGTGCAGCACGAAACGGCTGCCATTTACAGTGACAGGGAGTATGGGCACCCCAGATCTGATGGCAATTAGCGCCCCTCCCCCGTGGAATTTTTTAAGACGTCCATCCGTGCTTCTTGTCCCTTCAGGGAAAATGACCACGGATGTCCCTCCCCTTATTTTCCGTGCAGCAGCCTCGAGGCCAAAAGCCGTATCCTTCCGCTTGGTTTTATCAATATATATGTGCCCCATCCGTTCAAGGGCATAACCAAAGATCGGCATCTTTTTTATGTCTGATTTAATTATCCACCGGAGTTGAAGAGGTATTTTTGCTATCAGGGCCCATACATCAAACAGGCTCTGGTGATTTGACATGACGATATAAGACTGCCTTTTCTCTATTCTTTCTTTTCCTTTTATGGACATCCTGGTGCCGGAAAGATATACGTTCAGAAAAGACCAGAATCTACCGATGTAATGGACAATATCCCCTTTTCTATCCAGGGGGGAAAGAATGATGATGATTAGGGCCAGCACAAGCGTGTTCAGGATAACGGAGATTAGATAAAAAGGGCGTATCAAAGGGTACAGGACCCAATACAGGATAGTCTTCAATATTCCGCCTCCTAAGGCGTGAGGGCATACAGCTTTTAGTTCAAAATAGAAATCCACGCCTTCGGGGCCTGGATTCTCTAATAAAACGCTAAAATCAATTCTGTCCCAGACCGAAAAAACACTTTACAGTGAATTATTGTTGGCGATAGTCTTTACACTAAAGTTATATACTCTATTATTACCTTAAAAAGATGTCAAACCTCAACCCTGAGACAACCCTATTTCCAACAGAGAGAATCGAAAAATTCCTCTGTGTCTTGGCCGTGTCAGTATTGCTATTATCCTGCCTGGCTGGATGCGGGTCCACATATACGCTCAAAGCCCCTGAGTATGCCTGTTACAATGGTGAAATAAACCAGCACAAACGCCTGATCCGCGCCCAAAAGAGCCGTATTTTTCAGATCCTGACAAATGAAAAAGCCATTCAAGAGATATGTCCGGAAGGCACCATTGTCACCCACAAATCTTCACTAACCTATGGTGTGGGAACCTTGATCAACACAAAAGTGAATCACATATTCAAGCTGGAATGGAACACACGGGTAGAGGAAGTAATACCCCTTAAAATGATCCGACTCAGATTTTTAGACGGTTTTTTTACCGGAGGAACAGAAATCTGGGAGATTGAAGAACAGGGTGAATACACAAGTGTCAGTCACACGATTATTGTCCGGCCCAGAAGTTTCTTACAAAAAATGGCCTGGGTTTTAAAGGTGAGACGCAAACACGATAAAATGGTTGAAGACTTTCTTGAGAATCTCCAGAAAGTCTTGGGAGCAGGTTGAATTGAATACACAAACGATCTCCATGTCAAATTCCGGTCATTGTATCCTGTGCAATACCGCAAATTTTCGTATCATCTATAGGAAAGAACAGTGGCAATATCATCGCTGCCTGAACTGCAGTCTTGTATCGCTTTATCCCCGCCCAGCTAAAAGGACGTTGCTTGAAAACTATGAAGACTATTTGCCTGTCCAGCCGGAAGAAATCAAAAAATGGGGTATGATGATGAAACCGATTGTTCTAAGATCTGCTGATTTGATCGAATCCGGGAGTAAATCAGGCAAAGGAAATTTACTGGATATTGGCTGCGGATACGGCTTTTTTTTGCAGGAAATGAAGTCTCGCGGATGGCAGGTGGAAGGAATAGAGGTGTCAAGGGCAGGCAGGCGGTATGCTCGCGACAAATGGCATGTACCTGTCCATTCCCGACCTATAGAGGATCTTGGCCTCCCTGAAAACGCGTTTGATGTTGTAACCCTGTTTTATGTGATCGAACACGTTCTTGATCCTCCTGGCCTTTTAGCGGAGGTAAAACGCGTCCTCAAGCCTGGCGGTCTTATTTTTCTCCGCTGGCCCCACTCGACGCCTATCGTCCGTATACTGGGTCCTTTGTCCAGAAGACTTGATCTATACCACACGCCCTATCATCTCTATGATTTTTCATCGAAAACGATTGACAAGTTGTTGGTTCTCAGCGGTTTTTGCAGGATCCAAACCATGATCGGAGGATATACCAGGCCCTCCCCAAAACTCGCACGATGGGCATCAACTGCCTTCGGACAACTGGGAGAAGCCTTGTATTT
>MAXP01000219.1 GCA_001751085.1 Desulfobacterales bacterium C00003060
GATCCGCGGGATATGCAGGGTATTAAAGCGTTTCAGAAGGTGTTTTTGTTTGATATCGTGCTGCCGCCACCGGAGGCGTTGTACTATATAGGCGGACGGGTCTATGTGCGCTTTGGCCATGGCCGGGAACCGCTGGTGTACCGCTGGTACCGGTTGATCAGACAACTGTTTTTAAGAAGATTTAATGTATAGCGTCAACATCAAACACAGCATTAGCTGTAAAATCTATCCGGAGCGCGAAGAACCGCGCCTGAAAAAAGCAGATCAATTTGCCGCGGCCGTGGGCGGATTTTTTGCGCCCTGGCTGCGACCCCGAGCGAGTCGTTTCAAATGGATTGTTGAGGCTGTCAATGGCTGTGCTGCTGAAGTCGAGAAATGCAGTGACGTGCAAATTATGGAAGACTGCCAAAACCTTGGGCAGCGTCTGAAACAGCAAGGTTACCGGAATGAACTGGTGGCCCATGCTTTTGCTCTGGTACGTGAAGTTGCCTGGCGAACCGTAGGCCTGCGGCCCATGGATGTTCAGTTGATGGGCGGGGTGGTTTTGCTCAACGGAATGGTAGCGGAGATGGAAACCGGTGAGGGCAAAACCCTGACTGCTACGCTGCCTGCCTGCACCCTGGCTCTTGGAGGCGTTCCAGTCCACATTATCACCGTCAATGACTACCTTGCCAGGCGGGACGCCGACTGGATGGAACCGATTTACAGAGCGCTGGGCCTTACGGTTGGAATCATCATTCACGGTATGGATCCCAAGGCTCGTCGCAATGCTTACGGCTGTGATGTGACCTACTGTACGAACAAGGAAGTGACATTTGATTATCTGCGCGACCGGATCGTGCTTTGGGATCGCCCCAGCCAGATTCGACTCCAGCTTGAGCGGCTGTACGGCGAAAACTCCCGGGCTAATCGACTTACTATGCGCGGGCTGCGTTTTGCAATTGTTGATGAAGCTGACAGTGTTCTGGTGGATGAAGCCCGCACACCACTGATCATATCATCGGAAATGGGCGGGTTTTATGATTCGAGTGTGTATCAACAGGCATTGGCTAAGGCTAAAGGACTCAAGCGGGGAAAAGATTTTACCATATCCGGCGAGCGAACCGTTGAGCTGAATAATCGCGGAAAAAAGCGTATTGCCGACGACATTTGGCCTGATCCGGATCAACCTCTTAATTACGTTCAGCGCTTGGAATTGGTGCGTCAGGCGTTGACAGCCCTGTATCTGTTTGACTGTGACAAACATTATCTGGTCAAGGACGGAAAGATTCAAATCATTGACGAATACACCGGCCGGCTGATGGCAGACCGTTCCTGGGAGCACGGTTTGCATCAGTTGATTGAAGTTAAAGAAGGGTGTGACATCACGCAGCGCAAGGAAACCCTGGCCCGCATCAGTTATCAGCGTTTTTTCAGGCGTTACCTGGGGTTGGCAGGCATGACCGGCACAGCCAGTGAGGTGGCAGGAGAACTCTGGTCGATTTATCGCTTACGGGTGGTGACTATCCCTACCAATCGGCCTATGCGAAGACGGTTTCTGCCGGACCGTGTATATGGCACTGCCGGGCGGAAATGGGAAACAATTGTAAAAACCATTGCCGCAATCAATCAAAAAGGCCGCCCGGTGCTGGTGGGCACGCGTTCGGTTGAGGCGTCGGAACATCTGGACAAGCTTCTGGAAGACGCAGGCCTGCCGCACAGTGTGTTGAATGCCAGGCAGGACAAGGAGGAAGCCGAGATCATTACCAGGGCAGGTGATTACAGGCGTATTACGGTGGCTACGAATATGGCGGGACGGGGCACGGATATCAAGCTTGCGCCAGGGGTGGCCGAGGAAGGAGGGCTGCATGTCATTGCGACCGAAAGACATGATACTCGTCGCATAGACCGCCAGCTTTTCGGGCGCTGCGGGCGACAGGGGGATCCAGGCAGCGCTGAGGCCATAGTTTCCCTTGAGGACGAGCTTATTGACGTGTATACCGGCAAATTGTTGCGGTGGATGGCATCTGCTCTTCTCAAATTTCCGGGCGGTTCCGGCGGGCGGATGCTCGGCAAATTGTTGTTTTACCGGGCGCAGCACAAAGCGGAAAGACTGCACGCCCGCATGCGACACGATTTACTTAAAATGGATGAGCAAATAAGCGACTCGCTTGCATTTTCGGGTCGTTCCGAGTAAAAAGGAGAATGTATAAATGAAGTTGCTGCGCGTCGTTATGTTCGGAGTTATTCTTGATTTACTGATAATTGCAGTGCAAGCCGGGTTGGCGGGAGCCGAGCCCATTGTACTCAATGGTTTGATAGAGCCTTCAATGG
>MAXP01000220.1 GCA_001751085.1 Desulfobacterales bacterium C00003060
AAGGAGTACGAGAAAGCGAAAAAAGCGGTGTTAAAAAAATATAATAAATAAGATAAGCGACCCCCCCTACAAAGAACACATATCCAACCGGAGCCCGCTGCCAAATACAGGAAAAGAAAAAGGGGCTGTTGAGGGCGAAAATAAGGACAATATTTGTAGTCATTGCTCTTTATGTTTTATTTTAAGGGATTGTAGCTTACGTTTCGTAAACAAAACCAGCCTAACGTGAGTCCTGAGTCAAAACTAATAGCATTCTGTTAGTCGGGCGGCTTTTAAGACTACTTATCGCAATATGCACTTTGAGCCAACGGATTTTGTTTCGTTTACCATCACAATAGTTAAAAATGAAGGGATTCCAGTAGTAGCCAGATTTTACAGCCCTGATTAATCCGATCTCAATAAAGCTTACAATCTAAGTATTTAAAAATTTTGCCTTTTTATTTCTCCTCAAGCATAGCAGCTATCGATCGTTTCGGGCGAAATAGCATTTATACAATATAGTTTAGGCAATATGTTTAAGAGACACAGAGAGGTCACTAATCAAACTGAAGTTGACCTCGTGCACGCAACTCCATAGGCAACAGACTATCATAGATGAATTTGTGCAGTGGGGTCGCCACGTCGGCCTCTCTCCCAAAGCGCACCACCGCACCAATCTGTGCGTCAATTTCCGAAGGGCGTCCCTGCGCAATATCTCGCTGCATGGATGTGGTTATTTCAGGCGGGAAGCTGTCATACATGTTCATTGTCGTGGGCATAGCGTTTTCAGGCAACCTAACGTTGTGAACCTGCGCCACGCTGATAATCTCTTTAAGCGCATTTTCTGCCATTTGGCGCGTTTCTGGCAGGCTGCGCCATATCCCCAGCGGGGTACGTGTTATAGCCCCCACCCCACTCCATACGGTAATAAACAGGAACTTCATCCACAGGGCTACCTGGATGTCCAGGGGAATTTCCACTGTTAATCCTGATGCCCGATCAAAGACTTGGCGCAGCCCTTCCACTCGCTCACTGGGATGATTATCCAGCTCACCAAATCTTATCCAAGGATCTGCTCCAGCATGGCGAATATGACCTGGTCCCATGATGAAAGTAGAAAGTCCACATAGCCCGCCTAAAACATGTTGATTACCCAATACGGCTGCCAACTGTGTTGGAGCCTCCAGACCGTTTTGCAATGGCAGGGCAACCGTGTCTGGCCCTATCATTGGCCTTATAGCCTCTGCCGCGTCTGGCACCTGCCAGGCCTTTACGCATACCAGAACCACATCCACTATCCCGACTTGCGCGGGATCGTCCGTCGCCTGCACAGGCTTTACCAGAAAGTCGCCTTTCACGCTATTCACCTTTAGACCCTGTTTTAACATGGCCTTCAGATGATCTCCGCGGGCGATAAATACAACATCTTCTCCAGCCTGGGCAAGACGCCCGCCAAAATATCCCCCTACACCACCCGCGCCAAATACAGCGATACGCATGACCACTCCCTCAAAAAAGATTATTTTGACTACCAGAACATAATCCTAAGCTACCGCGACACGCACTATTTTATCTTGGTAAAAGTGGACTCGGCCTGTGGTAGCCAGTAGCTCATGCCCATGGAACGGTATAAGTCGATAGCAGCCTCGATTTCCGAACCTGCTCCCTCACTGTGCCCTGTTTTGAGGTAAAGTTGGCCCAGGCCCATATGGCAGTGTGCAGTGAGTGGAAGCATTGAAAGTTCGGCAGCTTGATTTAGTCCGCGCCGATACCAATGCATTGCTTGCTCAAGCCAGCCCACATCGGCATTAACCTCGGCCATAACAAGCATGGCCCAAGCCTCCAATGTACGTTCTTCCCGGGAACTCGCAACCTCCAAAGCGCGGGTTGCAGTCTCAATTGCCAATTCTTTTTTTCCATTAGCTCGGTAGGCGTCTGCCAAAACAGTAAGCGGATGGGAGATCCAAAAAGCAGCGGCTTCGAGATTCTCCTCTCTGACACCTTCTTCGAGGATTGTCAACGCACGACTTGGTTCGTTTAAAAGGAGGTAAGCATAGCCAAGACTTCCCGCAGTGTATGAAAACAGGCTCCTCACTCCCGAATTAAAGCATGTTTGGTGGCTTTTTTCCAAAAGCTGCAAGGCAAGTCTCACCTTGCCAATGCGCAAATAGGCCATACCAAGAAAGCTGTAAACACCCACAATAGTAAAGGCATTTCTCCCTTGTTCAGCAATTTCTACCGCCTCTTGGCCGATCCTCTCAATCAATTTGAAATCTCCCATTTCAGCCATCCCTAGCACAAGACAACTTCGTCCAGTGGCCGATGGAACACTGGCCATACCGTGCCTCTGGAATACGGCCTCTCCAGTCACCATCTTTCTGAGTTCTTGGTGAAGCTCTATTTGCTTGGGAAAATCACCGATGGTGTGGAAATAAAATCCCAGGTGAAAAATTGTTGCAACCTGGCAAGAAAAGTCTCCTGCCCGCCTAGCAATATCTAGACCTTTTTGCCCCACTTCAATCGCTTTCAAACATTCGCCGCGGATCCAGTGGAAATTAGAAAGATAATTTAAGACATTGGAAAGTCGGGCATCATCATTAATTTGTTTCGCCAGCAGTTCAGCATCGCGCATCCGCTTCACCCATTCTTCATGCCGTGCTTGGGGGAAAAGCGCAGCACGAAGGTTGAGACTTAGGTCAATTTCTTTCTCAATCCATTTCCTTGTTCGGGGAAGATTATGAAGTGCCTTAAGCGCTGCTTCAAAATACTTTTGGGCTTCTTCGTAAGCAGACAGGGAAAAAGTCTTCAGACCAGCCTCTCGATTGTATCTGTATGCACGCTGCCAATCTTCTCCTTGCAAACTGTGGTAGGCGAACAATTCATAGTAATCTCCATGACTTTTAGGATAGAGGTCTTCTACCGCTATTACTATTTTTTCGTGAATCTGCTTTCTTGCCTTTAAAAGCAAGGTGTTATAGGCTACCTCCCGAGTCAAGGCATGCTTAAAGACGTATACTGACTGTGGAAATATTCCTCTCTCATATAGAAGTTCTGAGTCTTTCAAAATCGAGAGGTGGGATAGTAATTCTTGTTCCGGAAATGCCATGAGCCGCTTTATTATCTCGTAGCTGAATTCCCTCTCGATTACCGACCCAGTTTGAAGCACTTCTTTGGCGCCATCAGGTAGTGAGTCAACCTTGGCCATGATCACATCTTGGATTGTGGATGGAATCGTCAAGCTCTCTATGCCTTTTGCTAAACTGTATTTACCGTCTTCCCTCTCTATGATCTTCATGTCTTTAAGGGATCTGGTAAACTCTTCAATGAAAAAAGGAACCCCTTCTGTCTTCTCTAAGATCAACTCTTCAAGATCTCTATCGATATCCTCTGTGCCCAAAAGGTGAGATACCATAGTAAGACTTTCTTGATTGGAAAGTCGGTTCAGGTTTACTTGACCGTGGTACGATCTTCCGCCCCAGGTGTGTACAAACTCAGGCCGATAGGTAAATATCAGAAAGACCCGTACCCCTGATATGCTATCCAAAAGATATTTAAAGCGCTCCTCGGAACTTTTATCAATCCAATGAAGATCCTCAACGGCTATAATCATGGGCCGGAGCTCCGAGCCCTTAAAGACGTTTCGATTTAGTGTCTCTATGATCCTGTCTTTCCTCGCCTCAGGGCTCATCGGGATTTTATCAATACCGCTATCCTTCACTGACAGAAGCTCCAGAAGGTAAGGTAGTGTCGAGGCTTCATCTACTCCTATTGCTTTTAGGCCTGTTTTGACCTTTTTCGTGATCTCTGAATCACCGTCGCCCTCCCGGATATCGTAGTTTGATTTTAAAATATCTATGACGGGATGATAAGCTACACCTCTGCTGTAAGAGAGACACTTCCCCTCCAAAAAGGTCACGTCTTCGTTGCT